>CAYFYW010000517.1:0-1806 GCA_964347425.1 uncultured Nitrospirales bacterium | reverse complement strand
AAGTCTGGTAGCGTTAGCCTTAGATGCTGTACCAAAAAAGCCCGACCTGAACCCAGCCGGGCCCTGTTTTCTTCTTTCATAAGTTCTGTCATATTCAAGATTTAATGTATGTGCAAGTTGCTATTCCTGCGTTTCGACATTCGCCTTTGGTGCTGGTTGGGAATATTTCTCTATCAGCTCGCGTAATTTCTGGCTACGAGGCTGATCAGGTTTTATTCTCAACGACAGACGCCAATACTCGACTGCCTTTTCTCTTAACGCATCATCTTTATCATTAAGCGCCTTGAGCATATAGGCGACGCCTATTCCACTAAAGGCTTTCCAGTCCCTATCGTTTATCTCTACCGCTTTATTGTAGCTTTCTATTGATTTGTCGATGTCATTAAGCACAAGATAACAATATCCAAGATATTGATGAGCGGTGTTGTGGTCGGATTGAATTTGTATCACTGATTTCAACAGCTCTTTTGCTGGCTCATTGCGATTGGTTTTTAGATATACAACCGCCAGCGAAGTCATAATATCAGTGTTGTTACTATCGATTTCAAGCGCGCGTTTATACGAAGCAACAGCTTGGTCGTAGTTTTCCCGCGACTCATGAATATCACCAAGTATCATGTGAATTTCATCTGTATTTGGGTCGATCTTTTCGGCTCGTTTGCTATATATCAGCGCACTGTTATAGTCCTCGATTTCGTAATAGCATTTGGCGGTATTGATGTGGGCATCAAGATGGTCCGGCCTGATTTCGCAGGCTCTGGCAAATGCTTTGACCGCCTGAACAAATTTTTTCGTAATCTGATAAACGCGGCCGAGATTGAAATAATCCGTGAACGACCAGGGATTCAACTTTGTCGCCTTTTCGTAAGAGGCTGCGCTTTTTTCATACTCCTTTACCTCCATATAAATCTCTCCAAGCAGAGAATAGGCTAAGAAGAACTTTTTGTTTACTTTCACGGCTGAGTTGAGCTTTTCGACGGCCATTTCATTTTCATCCAGCTCCCTTAGCATCACAGCATCAACATACAGTTCAACAGCCTGCTGTTCCTGGTTACAGCCGGCCAGGAACAGCGAACCGGGAATCAAGAAGGAAGAAGTAAGAAGTAAAAGACAATTCGCTATTATCTTTTGCCTTTCGCTTTTTGCCTTTATACTCTTTGCGCTATCCGACATCCATGTTTTCCTTTATAATACAGGTTAACCTACTTTCACCATTTATCGGCATTTAGCGACGAAAAATCTTAATTGCTGACCAATTATACTAAAGTAATTAATGCTGTCAAAAACTTTTACAGGCTCAAAAAATCCAATATTGTGACGTTTTTTCTAAATGTTTGACATATTCGGAGCGGCCTTATATTATACCCGATTAACTTGGTGAAGTATTGGATACGGACGAGGCAATGCATCGTCTATCTTGCTTTTGCTTGAAAGGTAGTTTTTTTATGGCAAAACAGAAAGTAATTATAAAAAATAAGCCGTTCGTACTGATTATTCGCGATGGGTGGGGTTATAATCCAAACCGTGAAGAAGACGAGTATAACGCCGTAAAATGTGGTAATACGCCTGTTGATGATATGCTGGTCGCTGAGTATCCTAACTGTCTTATCCATACAAGCGGTGGAGATGTAGGCCTGCCGGATGGGACAATGGGCAATAGTGAGGTGGGACATCAAAACATCGGAGCAGGAAGAATAGTGCCCCAGGAGTCCGTAAGAATCAGCAAGGTCATTCAGGATGAATCATTTTTTGATAATAAGGAATTTCTAAATTTAATCAAATTTGTAAGGAGCAGTGGCGGCAAAA
>CAYFYW010000516.1:0-3283 GCA_964347425.1 uncultured Nitrospirales bacterium | reverse complement strand
TCATCAGCACTCAAGGAGCGTTCTGCATTTATCCCTTTAAACATGTCAATCAGGTCCGTGAATTCCTTTTCAAGAGCAACGAGTCTGGAGTGCTCTGTATCAACGCTCTCAATTGCTTTTTTCACCTTAAGCTCAAGCTCTTTTTTTCTGTTATCTTTTAACTTTATTATTTTTGATATTGTCCTGGTCTTGCGCATGTCTTTTCTCCTCACTATTCAGCCACAGTCTTCCACTATCGGAACACTTAAAACGTAACAAAATCCAAATACCAAATCCCAAGTGCCAAATAACAAATAAATTCCAAATCTCAATGACCAAAACTCGGGAAGCCAATACGAGCCGGTTTCGACCAGTCGACAACGATTCTTATCAGTTTTAAATATTGGTAATTGGAATTTACTTGGAATTTGGGATTTGATTATTGGAATTTTCAATATCTGTATCCTCTTTGGTAAATCATTTTTTTTGTTCTTTCTTCATGTTTTCAAATATTAAATATAATCCCTGCAAACTGTCAGCAAAGTCTCTTTTCTCATCCATGCCCTGTTTCATAAAATCTTTTAATTCGCTCATAATCTTTATTGAATAATCTATCCTGGGATTTGAGCCGTGCTTATATGCTCCAAGGTTTATCATGTCCTCGGACTGTTTATAGATAGAATATGCCTCAACAAATTTTTCGACGTATTTTTTGTGTCTCGCACCCATTATATGAGGTGCAACCCTGCTTATGGAATTTAGAATATCAATTGCCGGGTAGTGACCTTCCATTGCAAGTTCTCTTGAAAGCACAATATGTCCATCAAGCACCGCCCTTGACATGTCAGCAACAGGCTCTGATATGTCATCTCCTTCGACAAGAATTGTATAAAACCCCGTAATGCTGCCGGCACCTTCCGAGGTGCCAACTTTTTCCACCAGTTTTGGCAGGAGGGCAAAAACCGAAGGTGTATATCCTTTTGTAGTAGGCGGCTCGCCAACAGCATATCCTATCTCTCTCTGTGCCATGGCAACACGGGTCAGCGAATCCATCAGGAGCAGGACATCTTCCCCGCGGCTTCTGAAATATGCAGCAATTGCAGTAGCTGTAAAGGCGCCCCTGACTTTTGCCAGAGGAGGGTGTTCTGATGTGGAGACAACAACAACAGATTTCCTTAATCCATCTTCACCAAGGTTTTTTTCTACAAATTCCCGAACCTCACGGCTCCTTTCGCCAATCAATGCTATTACGTTAACCGCTGTCTCTGAATACTTTGCAATCATACCGAGGAGAACACTTTTACCGACTCCAGAGCCTGACATGATCCCCACCCTCTGTCCTTTACCGCAGGTAAGCAGACTATTAACTGTCCTTATACCGACGTCTATCGGCTCTTTTATCCTCTGCCTTGAAAGTGGATTTGGTGGTGATGAAAACAGGGGATAATCTACGCCGCTTATAGGACCCTTTCCGTCTAGAGGATTGCCGGCATCATCGATAACCCTCCCGATAAGCTCGTCAGAGACCTTTACAGAAACGCTCTTTCCGAGCGGCAGTATCCTGCTCCCGTGCTTTATTCCTGAAATGTCTCCTATAGCCATAAGAATAACCTTTCCATCTTTAAAACCAACCACCTCTGCGTCTATGGAACGGGTTTTATCGGAGTAAATCTTACACGCCTCTCCAATGCTTACATTAATCCCCGAAGCCGTAATGGTGAGTCCGGTTATATCCACTATCCTTCCGTAGACCTTGAGGGGTTCCGAGTTTTTAACAATCCTCATGTATGGACTAAGGTCGATTATCGCCATTTTTAATTATTTGCCCCCGTAAAATAGTAAACATATAACGGGGCAGGCAAAGGGAGTCTTTCTGTGTAAATCCTTGGCTAAATTATATTTTCTCATCTTCTTCGTCTGTCTGTGGCTCAGTAGTTTTTCTCATTTCTTCTATGATGTTTGTCATCAGGTTTTCAATGTCTGTTACTATCTCTTCTGTTTGACCTATCACAAGCGGTCCTGTCCTTGACACATGTGGATCAACATCAAGGATTATTCCATCACGAATCTCAAGGAGATCGGGCTTCTTTTCCGCAAACAGGTCATAAACAGCAGGGCTTACCTTAATTGTGATAGTTCCGGTCATCTGTAATTTTTTAAGTGCCTCCTTAACCACCGTAACAATGATTTCCGGTTTTATGCTAATTTCCTCAATTACTATTTTCCGGGCTATAGCTGCTGCAAGGTCAACAACCTGCAGTTCAAGGTCTTTAACCAGATTTTCTCTTGCCACTATATAGTCCTCAATTATCTTTTCGAGCTGCTCTATCAGTACGGCTGTTTTCTGCTCTCCTGCCTTAAAACCGGCCTTCTCTCCTGATGCGAAACCTTTATCATATGCCCGCTGCTCAATACCTTCTTTCCCGTGCAGGGAAAATATGTCATCCTTTGATATCAACGGCATATCGTAAAGGGTTGTTTTGCTGTTTTTCAGAATTTTGCCCTTATTCAACGTACTCTTCCTTTCCTTTTCCTGCGATTATGAGTTTACCTTCCTCCTCGAGCTTTCTGGCAACCTTGACGATATTCCTCTGGGCGCCTTCAACTTCAGATACCTTGACAGGTCCTCTTGTCTCCATTTCTTCTTTCAGTAAGTTACCCGCCCTCTGTGACATATTTTTGAATATCCTCTGTTTCAGGTCTTCAGACGCCGTCTTTAAGGCAAGGGATAACTCTTCTGTGCTTACCTCTCTCAATACCATCCGGATTCCTTTATCATCCACCTTAACGAGGTCCTCAAATATAAACATGAACTGTCTTATCGATTCCGCAAGTTCACCATTTTCTTCCTCTATTGATTGAAGAATGCCCTGCTCTGTAGTCACGTCGCATTCATTCAGTATCTCTGCAACCATTCTTGTGCCGCCGATTTTTTTACCCTTGGTTTTACCAACATCCAAAAACTGGACTTTGAGAACCTCCTCGATCTCATGTATCGCGCTTTCAGGTATACTCTCAACTGACGCCATCCTCGTCGTAACATCACTCTTTATTTCATCAGGCAGGGATGATAAAACCTCTGCAGCCTGGCTGGGCGCAAGCAGGCATAAGATCAGCGCAATGGTCTGAGGATGTTCTGATGTGAGAAAATTTGACAGCGCCTTTGGATCGACCCATTTAAGGGTCTCCAGATGGCTTTCCTTGGAGGCCATATCAAGTATCCTCGTTGCACCTTCCTCTCCAAGACCTCTGGAAAGTATATTCTTGACATATTCCTCACCAACATAAATACCGCCGCTTTTTA
>CAYFYW010000515.1:0-1723 GCA_964347425.1 uncultured Nitrospirales bacterium | reverse complement strand
AAGGAAGGGTCGAGAAGTTTAAAAAGAAATACGCTAAACATAAGAAGTAGCCGGGCCAAAAGGGGAATTCGCGCTTTTAGGAGCAGACTGAATAAAAGGCGAGGTCCTTTTGTATTGTGTATTTGAGGATATTTTGCGCGAGGTGGACAAATGAATGACATAGGCGGACAGGCGGTTATCGAGGGAGTAATGATGAGGTCGGGCAATTCTTATACGGTCGCGGTCAGATCCCCTGATAATGATATTGTCTTTAAAAAAGAAAATATCCGGAACCTGCCGAAGCCGTTGAAAATGCCGTTGATAAGGGGTGCTGTCGCTCTCGTCCAGGCCCTTTCCATAGGGATCAGGGCGCTCCTGTATTCTGCCGAGGCGTCAGGCCATGAGGAGGAGAGACCGTCGTCTCTTTCTCTGTTCTTCACGGTTTTTCTGGCGTTTGTTATAGGTATCGGCCTGTTTTTACTGCTTCCACTTTACAGCACGAGACTTCTGGGCATTTTGTTTTATTCTATAAATGACAGCTCTATAGTATTTAATCTTGTGGACGGAATCATCAGGGTGGCCGTTTTCATTGTTTATATTATATCAATTACCATGAGCGGTGATATCAGGAGGGTGTTCCAGTATCACGGGGCTGAACACAAGGTGGTTCATGCGTTTGAATCCGGCGCTGAACTGACTGTTGAAAATGCGGATAAATTCAGCACATTGCATCCGAGGTGCGGTACGAGCTTTCTGATCATTGTCATGATGTTGAGCATACTGATTTTTTCGCTGATCCCGAAGGACTGGCTGTTTGTTGAGAAGCTGCTGTCAAGGGTGGCGCTGATACCGGTAATTGCGGGGATGTCCTATGAGTTCATCAAGTTTTCAGCTAAAAGGATGAATAACCCTTTCATACGGATCGCGGCAATGCCGGGACTCTGGCTGCAGAGGCTCACGACAGGTGCGCCGACTCCTGACCAGGTAGAGGTTGCCATCAAGGCGTTAAAGGAAGTGCTTGATGTAGATATCCAGGGCCGGAAGGAAGGAGAGAGTGAAGTAAATGTTATTGGATAAATTGGAAGAAATTGAAAACAAATATGACGAGCTGACAAAAATACTTTCAGACCCTGAAATTTTTTCGGATTATTCAAAAAGTCAGAAGTACTCAAAAGAACAGGCGGAACTTGAAGAAGTTGTAAAGAAGATCAGGGAATACAGGAGCATACTGTCGGGCATCAATGAAGCCGAGGAGATACTGGGCGCGGATGGCGATGACGGATTTAAAGAACTGGCAGTTGCCGAGCTCGAGGAATTAAGAGAGAAAAGGCCGAAGGTGGAGAGCGAGTTGAAGCTTATGCTCGTTCCCAAGGACCCTCTTGATTCAAAAAATATAATACTGGAAATAAGGGCGGGCACCGGAGGCGACGAAGCCGGACTTTTTGCGGCGGACCTCTTTAGAATGTACGGCAAGTATGCTGAAGGCAGACACTGGAAAGTGGAAATAATGGACATGAACACCACGGGTGTCGGGGGCATAAAGGAAGTGATCGCGTCAATACAGGGAAAAGGGGCGTACAGCCGTCTGAAATATGAAAGCGGCACACATCGAGTCCAGAGGGTTCCGTTAACGGAGACATCGGGAAGGATACACACATCCGCCGCGACGGTAGCTGTTTTGCCGGAGGCCGAAGAGGTTGATCTGAAGATAGAAGAAAAAGATTTGAGGATTGATACGTACTAC
>CAYFYW010000514.1:0-2711 GCA_964347425.1 uncultured Nitrospirales bacterium | reverse complement strand
ATTACCGAACGTAAGAAGCTGGAGCAGCTTAAAGATGAGTTCATCGGACTCGTCTCACACGAGCTACGGACACCATTAACTGTAATCAGCGGCTGCTTAAGTACCGTTCTTTCCGAGTGGGAACGTCTGCCATCAGGTGAGGCGCAACAACTCCTCCAAGATGCCGTTTTGGAAACAGAGTCCCTCTCTCACCTGGTAGAAAACCTGCTAGAACTGTCAAGATTCCAGGCTCAACAACTTGCCCTTTACACAGAATCAGTCGATACTAAAACATTAGTCATAGAGACTCTCAACAGAATAAAACGGCAGGCACCTTCATATAGGTTCGCCACCTCAATCCCCGATAAACTCCCCATGCTCCACGCTGATCCGCTAAGAATAGAGCGAATCCTGTATAACCTGCTGGAAAACGCGACCAAGTATTCGCCTCCGGGAAGTGACATAAGAATTACTGCCAGATCAGAACCTGATCGCCTGGTTATATATGTTAGCGACCAGGGTGAAGGACTCACGGCCAGCGAACGAGGCAAGCTATTTATCCCATTCCAGAGGCTGGAAAATCGTGGAATCAACCGGGCTAGGGGGGCTGGACTGGGACTTATGGTCTGTAAAAGGCTTGTAGAGGCCCATGGTGGAGAAATATGGGTGGAGTCTAAAAAGGATAAGGGGTCTACCTTCTTTTTTAGTTTGCCTTATGAAAACCCACGGATTACCGGAGAAATCAGAGCTAGAAGAGTCAAATGAATCATAGGCTAGGTCGGTATGCCGGGTGATATGAATGTCAACAATATGGAATCATACAACTCTGCGAAGTAAATTACCCATAAACTCCAATTGAACATGGGCTTGAATATTGGAGAAAAAACAGATTGCTTGAATGAATTTTGTCATATATAGGCTTACAAAAGACATTCATACCCCCTCAATATGGCGGGATTGGGGGATTCTCAATGGTGGAGACAAGCGCAGCTGTCCTAGAAGTGACGAGGGGCGACCACGGTCTCAAAATGGGTACAGTTTTAGATACCAATGGTGATATCTGGTTTGATAATGCACGAGTGCCGGAAGAAAACTGTATCCAGGAAGGCGATAATGCAGTGAAGGCTTTTACGTCCTGGTGTACCGGGGCCCGCGCGGCCGCAGCTACATTCTCAGTCGGCATCATGAGAAGAGCGTATGAAATCCTGAAAAACTATGTCGATAATCGGGAGACCGCTGGCAAACCAATGAAAGAACATGGAGCTATAGTGTATGAGCTTGGCCAGATTGCTTCCGACATGGTCAGCGCTGAGTTGCTTCTGTGGGGTACGCTTGAGCGCCTTGACCGTGCGGATATTTACGGTCCTCCATGGGAGCCTAAGCAGCTTGCAATGGCCAGTGTGTGCAAATGTGGTGAGTGATTGTGCATGAAGGGCCATTAATCGTGGTTTGGAACTCATGAGGTCTTACGGGTATTCCAAAGAGGGGAAAATGGAAAAGCTGTTGAGAGATGCAAAGATAGCGCAAATCGTTGTCGGAGGGTGTGTACTACGTGTCGTTGAAGCGGCAAGGTATTATTTTGGGACTGAGACGGTATGACATGGTAGTTATGTAAATGGCAGTTATGTAACCGGCTCGAAGAAGACAACGGTATATGGTAAGATTTGCTGGCAAAATTATGTATGAAAGAATTCTGGAATCAGGACGCAACGCTTGACAATCAATATGTATCGGGGTTAAATGCTGGTAAATATGAATTGACACGTCTACCTCTAAGGCTTAAGAGGGGTGATGATAACCCGGTATACGCTATTATAAGACGCATCTAGACCTACCAAAATAATTTACGATAGAAGGGATTGAATAAATGAGTAAATCGATATACGAAAAATATGTTACCCGGAGAGCGGAGGTAATCCTCGGGCCCGGGCCTGACGGGGTGATGAAATTCGGAATTCCCGAAACATATAAGATCCCTTTAACAAATAAAACAACTACCGGACCGAGGTTAATATTTTCGAATGACAACGTGAAAGAAGCCACTTCTAAAATCGAGTACGGTTGGGTAATGGGCGACATGACTCTACTTACCAGTGATAAAAATTACGGTGCCCATAAACATGATTATCCGGAGATTTTCATATTCTTTGGTAATGATCCGTATGATACCAGCTATTTGGGGGGTGACGGAGAGTTCTGGCTGGGTGAAGGAAATAGTCTGGAAAAGATAAAATTCGATGAATCCTGCAGCATTTATGTACCGGCCGGTCTCGGCCATTTCCCCTTGTTCTTCAGGAATGTCAAAAGTCCGATAATGATGGGTGTCGTTGTACCCCAAGTCGGCGACCTTAAATTGACTCCTGTGTCACGCTCCTGAGTAATTTCGGAATAAAACAGGATACTCATGGTATATTATTTCCTGACAGACTGGCAAAGCGCGACTTAACTCTGTTAATAATATAAGATATAATTTCGAGAATATAGATTCTAATGAAAAGGAGTAATAATTAAGTGGAAACAACGCAATATGAGAAGTATATTGTCCGGGACCCGCTTTCGTGGAACATTTTCCCTCCGTATACTCCAAGGCTTCTGTTTGACAGTAAAAACTATTTCCCGGAGATGGATTTCGGGATCAGGTATACCTACATAAACGAACCCATCCAAATGGAACGTCCCCATGCCCATTATTTTGACCAGTTCTTCTGTTTCATGGGTACCCCGGAGGATCA
>CAYFYW010000513.1:0-5983 GCA_964347425.1 uncultured Nitrospirales bacterium | reverse complement strand
AGACGGTCAGTAAGAGGCATTATCTGAAAGTAATTCCTGTGCTCCGAGAGTTTTTCAACTCCCCTATGAAGATAACCAACATAAGGCGTGCATTTAACAACGGTTTCACCGTCAAGATCAAGCACCAGTCTTAAAACTCCATGCGTAGCAGGGTGCTGCGGACCCATACTAAGCGTCAGCTCTTTAGTTGCTAAGCGGGAAGGATGCTCTGCCTCGCTGTCAGAATCAACTTTTATTTTTTCCATGATAATAATCCAAGATCCGGAGTTTAATATCCATCACGAAACGTGGGGACTGAATTTTTTGTTTTATACCTTCCACTCATCGTCATGGGTATGAAGTTCTTTAACCTCCTCATATTTCTTGTATTCCCGACCCTCAGGTCCTTCCAAAGGATAATCTTTCCTCATCGGGTGGCCTTCCCAATCTTCGGGCATGAGGATACGCCGCAAATCAGGATGACCGTTAAAGACAATTCCGAACATGTCACAGGCTTCCCTTTCGTGCCAATTTGCTCCACTCCATATCTGAACAACACTATCAATTGATGGATCATCCTTAGGGATTAACGCCTTTATTCTGATCCTGTGTCGATGTTTCAAAGAAAATAAATTGTATACCACCTCAAAGCGAAACCTTCTCTCCGGATAATCGACTCCGCATAAATCTGACAGGTAATCCATGCTGATATCAGGATATTCCCGAACGTAACGACAGATATCAATGATCTTATCCTTTTTAACACTTACAGAAACTTGATCGCTGAAAACTGTTATGTCAACAACATCAAGTGGAAATTTTTCTTTTATATTTTCTGCTATCTCTGATGGTTCCATCTCTGATTCAGGTTACAAATTACAGATTCCAAATTTGAAATTTGAGATTTGAAATCTTTTTTCTCATCTCCAGGGACTCCATCTGAAATACTCTTTTTGCATTTTATCCTGAAGTTTCAACAGCCCTTCTATTAATGCCTCCGGTCTGGGAGGGCATCCCGGCACATAAATGTCAACAGGTAAAAACTCATCGCATCCCTGCACAACGGCATACGTATTAAATATTCCTCCTGAGCAGGCACAACTGCCCATGGCCATTACATACCTTGGTTCTGCCATCTGGTCATAAACTCTCCGCACAACAGGGGCCATCTTCTTTGTCACCGTCCCTGCTATGACAATAAGGTCAGACTGCCTGGGAGATGCGCGGAAAACAATACCAAAGCGATCAAGATCATAGTGGCTTGACCCAGCGGTCATCATCTCAATTGCACAACAGGCAAGACCAAAAGTCATCGGCCAGATAGAGGATTTTCTCCCCCAGTTAATGAGATTATCCAGCGTGGTAATGATCGTGTTTGCACCGGGGAGTACTTTTATTCCCTTTTCCACTTCTACAACTGAAGGTCTCTCCGCGTTCATCATATCTTTCATCTTTCATTCCCAGGTAAGTGCGCCTTTTCCCCACGCATAGATATAGCCAACCAGAAGAATCAATATGAAAATCATCATCTCAACAAACCCATAAAGCCCTATCTTGTCATAGGCAACTGCCCAAGGGTAGAGAAAAATTGCCTCGACATCAAACACCACAAAAAGCATTGCGATAATATAAAACCTGACAGAAAATTTGTACCTCGGCTCTCCAACAGGGGGATTCCCGGATTCATAAGCAAAGAGTTTAATCGCGTAAGGCCTTTTTGGTCGTACAAGGAGGCCTACAATTAAAGCACCAAGACCAACCAGTGAAGCAATAACTAAAAATATTAATATAGGTAAGTAATTTGATGGAATATAGGTACCAGGCATATTTTTGTTTATACATAAAAGAGTTACCCGCTGTCAATGAGTATTTAAATTACTTATTCATAGTTTTAATTAATTAATCAGTCTATAAGCCGTCATGTAAAGACTTTTTATTTCCGACCCTTAAAAAAAGTTAACGCTAAGTCTTCTTGGGGTCAGGCCTTGACAAAGGACAATTTCCTCTCAATTTTTCCAATCCTCTCTTTTCTTTAAGCTTTTTGTCCTCATTCATGTCTTTCTTGAATCTCTGATACACTTTCGCGACTGCTGAAAAGCTCATACCCCCAAACACCTCCCCTATATGCCTGTTATTCGTTCCAGTGCGCTCTTTCAAAAGATATATTGCTATCTTCCTTTGCTCAGAAAATTTATTTCGTATTATATCCTCCGCCCTCAAACCATAATGTTTTGAGACCATATCCATTATTTCCTCTACTTCATATATCGACTTTAATGCCTTTCTCTGTGAGACACTTTCTCTCTGGAGATGTTCCTCTTTTATCAGCTGCAATGTGTCCTTGATAAATTTCCGTCCTCCTAGGATCATCCCACCATATACATCCTTAAGAAGATCAACCTGTTCATCATACCCGATAGATGCTTCCACAAATCGCCTGTATTCTCTCCTGTTACCTATGTTTTTTCCTTTGACCAATCCCAATATCAGACCTGTTGTCACGACTTCATCTTTCTTACCGGTAACAAATGTCCTATAGCTGCTGAATAAATATTCTTCTGGTTTCTCAACTATTCTTGCCCTTACCGGATTAAGGTTGATATATCGACTTAGTTCCAACAGAAAGTTATCTTTCGACACTAAAATTGCCTTATATCTTCCCTGAAACAAGTGACCGACTCTCTTTCTCTTGATATTGATATACGTTGTGTACGAACTGTTGATGTGGTGCATTGCCTTGCTCAGGTTGGCTTCAGGAGTTTCCAGAATTAGATGATAGTGATTTGACATTAATACATAGCAATGAAGCAAAACTCCATGCTTCCTCTCAGCCTCTGCCACATATTCAAGAAACTTGTCATAATCCTTTTTCGCGAAGTATATCTTTCCCCGTTCATCACCACGAGCCGTTATGTGATATACAGCTCCTTCATATTCTATCCGTAAGGGTCTTGCCACTACTATTCCTTTATATTTTCCATGACAACAGGATATATTCTCTCTACTTAACTTTTTTAATAATTAAAATTTGATATTAATCAAGGTGGTCTAGTTTACAGATTGTCCTTTGTCAAGGCCTGACCCCTGATTTGACCCTCTTGGGATTATTGCCAAAAAGTCGTATAATTTAATAATAAATATTATGTTTTACCGTTAATTTTAACAATATGTGAAATCAATAAACAGCTCATATGATATGAAAAGATACGAACAGCTTGATATCTCAGGGGATGTGGGTCTCAGAATCTCGGGGAAAACCCTGGAAGAACTTTTTGAAAATGCCGCTGCTGGCATTTCGGAACTCATTACCGACAGTTCCAACATAAAAAAGACAGAACAAAGGGAAATTAAACTGAGTTCTGACAGCTATGACAGCCTCCTCGTACTCTGGCTCAACGAACTGACTTTTCTTTTCGATACATACGGATTCATCGGCACATCCTGTACTCTCAGTTTGGCGGGTAAAACATTAAGCGCAAAAATCTCAGGCGGTATATTCGACCCTGTGGTTAATGAATCGAGACTCCTTATAAAGGCAGCCACATACCATAAACTTTCTGTAAAAAAGATCAACTCTATGTGGGAAGCTACTGTTATATTTGATATATAATGAAACGCGAAGGGATTCAAGTGATTTGAGTTTAATGAGCAATGGAGCAACAGATCAGTAACTACTGCTCTGCTGCGCTTCTGCTCTAACATGGAAGGGCGGTGATATATCATGACTATCGAAGGACTGAGGAGAATTGACAGCACCAGAATCGAGATACCCCGGGGGTACAAATCCGGAATGAGAACAAGGGGAATAATCTATGTAGATGATAACCTTGAAAAAGAACTTGACACAAAATCTGTTGAACAGGTTGCTAATGTTGCAACTCTGCCCGGTATTGTCGGCGACTCCAAGGCAATGCCGGATATACACACCGGTTATGGTTTTGCCATAGGAGGCGTAGCTGCCTTCGACCTGGAAGATGGTGTTATTTCACCAGGCGGTGTCGGCTATGACATTAATTGAGGGGTCAGACTCCTGAGGAGTAATCTCAAAAAAGAAGAAGTTATTCCCAGGATCAGGGACCTCGTGGAGGCCCTCTACAGACATATTCCAACCGGTGTAGGCTCAAAGGGAAAGCTGCGCCTTTCCGAGCAGGAAGAGAGAAAACTTCTCAGTAGAGGGGCGCGCTGGGCTGTTGAGCAGGGCTTTGGAAACAAAGAAGACCTTGAGCACACTGAATCAGGGGGGTGCATCGAAGGGGCAGATCCCGGCCTGATAAGCAAAAAGGCGTATGAGCGGGGAAGAGCACAACAGGGCACTTTAGGCTCTGGAAATCATTTTACAGAAATCCAGTATATTGAAGAAATTTATAATGAAAAGGCAGCAAATAGTCTCGGGTTATTTAAAGACCACATTGCTGTGATGGTTCATACAGGTTCGCGCGGATTTGGTCATCAGGTCTGCACGGATTTTCTCGAAATAATGCAAAAGGCCGTTGCGAAATATAAGATCGAACTGCCTGACAGAGAACTTGCATGTGCACCGTATAATACCAGCGAGGCACAGGACTATATCGCTGCCATGAAGGCAGCAGCCAACTACGCATGGGCAAACAGGCAGTGTATAATGCACTGGGTAATAGAGTCTTTTATGAAAACATATAATACAGGACCAAAAACCCTGGGAATGAGTCTCATTTATGATGTTGCACATAATATTGCCAAAGTCGAAGAACACACTGTTAATGGCAAAAAAAAACGCGTTATAGTCCACCGTAAAGGCGCAACACGGGCATTTCCTCCCGGACATCCTGAGATTCCCGATGCCTACAAACACATTGGTCAGCCTGTTATAATCCCGGGTGATATGGGTAGAGCGTCTTTTGTCCTTCTCGGAACTGAAAAAGGTATGCGGGAATCCTTTGGTTCCACATGTCACGGTGCGGGAAGGGTAATGTCAAGACATCAGGCCATAAAAAAGGCAAAAGGCAGATCGATATGGAGGGAAATGGAAGAACACGGCATAACGGTCAGGGCTACCGGACGGTCAACTCTGGCAGAAGAAATGCCGGAGGCATATAAAGATATATCAAATGTCGTTGACGTCGTCCACGAGGCAGGGTTATCCGAAAAGGTGGCGAAGCTCAGACCACTTGGAGTGATTAAAGGATAGTAAATATTCACCACAGAGGTCCCTGTAAAATATTAAACACATAGCGGGGCAGGCACAGAGAAAGACATTAGGTACGTAATAGAAAACTTATAGACATGGAAAAATATTGAAAGACAAAAAACTTAAGATAGGCAGGATTCCGTATGCAAACCTTTTCCCCCTCTTTTTTTATTTAGACAAGGAGTGCAACCATTCAGGATATAAGTTCATCAAAGGTGTTCCTTCAACGCTTAACAGGATGCTGCGGGCAGGTAAGCTCGATATCAGTCCATCCTCGTCCATCGAATACCTGAGGAATAAAAATAATTACCGCATACTGCCATGGTTTTCCATAAGTTCTTCAGGCCCCATAAGCAGCATATTATTGTTCTCTAAGTATCCATTAGAGGAACTTAAAGGGAAAACCGTAGCCACATCTTCAGATTCTGAAACCTCTGTTGCCCTTTTAAAGATCATTCTGAATAAATTTCTTTCCTTGAAATGCAGGTTCAGGGCAATAAAGGGCAACAGTGTTAAAAAGACACTATCTTCCTTTCCTGCAGTTCTTCTTATTGGAGATGCAGCGATGAAAGAGGCTAAAAAACTGTCATTAGTCAAAAGTCAGAAGTCAAAAGAAAAGACAAAAGTCAAGAGGATAAGAAGTTGGGAAGATAAAAACCTCTCAACTTCTCTGTCGATGTGCTCTAAACTCCAAGCTCCAAACTCGTCACTGTATACTTATGACCTCGGCGAATTGTGGTTCAAATATACCGGTCTGCCCTTTGTATTCGCCTTGTGGATTGTACGAAACAAATCACTCGTTCAGAAAAAAGAACTTATCAAGCGGTTTTCGATCGA
>CAYFYW010000512.1:0-7227 GCA_964347425.1 uncultured Nitrospirales bacterium | reverse complement strand
ACCATTCGAGAGGAGTCCGTGAGGGCAATAGGACAGTTTTTTCTGAAAGGAATCCCCGGAGAAAAGATAGTGGAGGGCATAAAAGGGGTTCTCGGCAATAAAGCACGGGATATCCTGTTACCGCACACCAAAAGTAATGAAAGAGGATTGAAGGTTGCTGCTCTTCTCCTGCTCGGACTTTTCAAAGATAGAAATGCTATCGCGCCCCTTCTCGAAATGTCTATAGAGGAGGACCTTCAAGAACCTGTTATAAGGAATCTGGCTTTTATTGGGAAGGCAACGCCAAGGTCACTGGTTCGGTTTTTTAGTGTAAATGACGCCTATCAAAGAAGGGTTATATGTGAGGTAGCCGGCAGAGTAAGGGCAGATGTCTTTTTTAAGCATCTTGTTGCCCGCCTGAAAGATGAAGATGGGCATGTAAGAGGTAAGGCAGCCATTGCACTTTCGCATCTGAACAACCCGAAGGCAGTTGCTTATATTAAACCGCTTCTTCTTGACGAGTATGAAAATATCCAGGAAGAAGCTGTAAATGCCCTTTCAAAATTAAAAAAATTGCTTAATATAGATGAAGTAATAAGTGGTCTTTCCGATAAAAATATCACGTTAAAAAGAAATTCGGCGTTGCTGCTCGGGCTTTTGGGGGAGCAAAGCTCGATTGCGGCCTTGGGAACAGCTTTAAGAGACAGTAATTTAAAGGTTAGAAAAGCTGTTGTTGAGGCATTGGGAGCTGTTGACGGGCCAACAGCGCTAAAATATCTGATTCAGGCGCTGACAGATGAATCTTCTGAAGTACGCCTTATTGCGGCTATTGCAATCGGCAGGACGTGTCTTAAAGAGGCAACAGAGCCTCTGATTATTCTCCTGCTTGATGCGGATGTTAGAGTCAGGGCTGCAGCGGCAGAAGGTCTTGGTAAGATAGGTAATAAAAAGGCAATTGAACCATTACTGCAATTACTCTCTGACGAGTCTGGATTTGTAAAAGCAGCTGTCATAGAGGCACTCGGTAATTTTAAAGATAAAAAGGTAAAGAATGCTCTTCTACAGCTTCTTAATGACAGAGACGCCGAGATAAGGAGTGCCGCGGTAGAATCATTGGCAAATTTTGACGGAGTTGCACACGACATAATTCAGCTTTTGAAAGATAAAGAATGGTCGGTCAGAAAGAAGGCTGTTGACGTTTTAGGTAAATTTTTCAAAGACGAGAGCTATGCATATCTGAAAGAACTTGCGAGTATGGATAAAGATTTCCAGGTGAGAGAGGCTGCAGCGAGGCATCTCGGTGTTTAACAAAACCATTATCCCCCTCCCCCAGGATGTTTTCCGCCTGATAAGAGACTTCATTAATAACTACTGCGGCTTATATTTTAATGATAATTCAAAATATATGATTGAGCGCAGGCTTAATAGAAGATTGGCGGTTCACCATCTGAAAGACTTTAGAGAATATTATCGTTATCTCATGTATGACGCGAAACGTGACGAAGAGCTTCAGACAATAATAGATATTTTGACGGTAAATGAGACATATTTTTTTAGAGAGCATAATCAACTAATGGCTTTTAGCGAAGAAATTATGCAGGAACTGAGGAAAAATAAAGATAAAAGGAAAGTGAATATATGGTCTGCAGGCTGCTCAACGGGAGAGGAACCCTATACAGTCGCTATGCTCATGCTCGAAAACAAAGATTTTTATAATCTGGATATCAATATATTCGCCAGTGACATAAGCCGGAGGGTCCTTAAGGTTGCACGAGAAGGTATTTACAGGCAAAATTCATTCAGGGCCACAGAACAATATCTCATTAAGAAATATTTTCAGGAGCATGGAAAAGGTACCTGGCAGATTTCAGATAAAGTTAAGAAACTTGTAAGTTTCAACTATTTAAACTTACTTGATACTTTCAGGATTAAGCTTGTCGGGAAGATGGATATAATTTTTTGCCGCAATGTTTTAATATATTTCGATAAGGCCACAAGAAAAAAAGTTATTGAGAATTTTTATGACATACTCGCCGAAGGTGGTTATCTTTTACTTGGCCACACAGAATCACTTATAAATATAAGTACGGCTTTTACACTCAAACACTTAAAGAATGATATGGTTTATCAGAAACCACTGAAATCATCAGGCAATTTGTTGTCAAAAAAGGTACTGAAGAATGGTGAAGAACAGAGGATTAAAAGAAATCAGGGTACTGGTAATTGATGATTCTTCCGTCAGCCGCCAGACAATAAGAACAATCCTGGAAAAGCTACCAGGGGTCGAGATTGCAGGCGTGGCTATTGATGGGCATGACGGTATGGGGAAGATTTTACAACTTAAGCCGGATATAGTAACGCTTGATATTGAGATGCCCAAAATGGATGGTTTCACGCTTCTTCGGTGGGTTATGCAGGTGAACCCATTACCCGTAATAGTGGTGAGTTCTCGTAGTGATGATGCCACGGTTTTTAAGGCTCTGGAATTAGGTGCAGTGGACTTTGTAGCAAAACCTGCAAACAGGACGTCAAAGGAACTTCAGGAAATTGAGAACGACCTGTTGAGGAAGGTCGTTGGTGCTTCCATGCTCAGTATGGAAAATCTTAAAAAGATTATATCGAGTAATGAAAAGAAGGAAATAATCGATAATCCTCGTTTTTCTGAAACAGATGAGGTAGAAATCGCTGCAAAGGTCGTTGCTATAGGGGCCTCGACAGGTGGTCCCAGCGCCCTTCAAAGCATATTAACACGACTTCCGGGTGATCTTCCCGGATCAATTGTTATAAGCCAGCCTATGCCGAGAGGGTTTACCAGACAGTTTGCTGCCAGGATGAGCGGTATTTCTCAGCTGCATGTTAAAGAGGCTGAACAGGGCGAAACCGTTGAACGGGGCAAGGTGCTTATATGCCCCGGTGGTCACCAGATGATTTTCAGGAAATCAAAAAAAGATGTTATTACAATCGTAAAGGATTCCTCTTCCAGAGACAAGTATATACCTTCAGTAGATATGATGATGAATAGTGTTGCTAAAATTTACGGAGCAAAGTCAACGGGAGTGGTTCTTACCGGAATGGGGAATGATGGTAAGGAAGGAATGCTGGAGATCAAAAAAAGAGGTGGTTTTACAATAGCAGAATCAGAGGAAAGCTCGGTTATTTTTGGGATGCCTCAAGAAGTAATATTGTCCGGGGGTGCTGATAAGGTTCTTTCTTTGGAAGAGATTCCATCCGAGATTATGAAGAGGATGAAAAAGTGACTTTATCATCGCAACTAGCACCGAGCTGTCCACATGCGGCGGAGATCTCTTTGCCTCTGCTTTTTCTTATCATGGATGTTATCCCTGAGTTGCATAGAATTTTGTGAAAGGCCAGAATCCTTTCTTCCGGGGGCTGTTTGAATCCGGATTGCACGCCAACGGCCTGGTTATACGGTATCAGATTTATTTTTGATTTTATTCCTTTTAATAATTTTATAAGCCTTAAAGCATCCTCTCCTGAGTCGTTTATCCCGTCTAAAAGGACATATTCAAAAGTTATCCGTCGCCGTGGCTCAAGAGGAAATTTTCTGCACGCATTGATGAGTTCTTTCAAAGGATATTTTTTATTGACAGGCATAATCTTATTCCTTACGCCGTCTGTTGACGCATTGAGAGATATTGCAAGATTTATTTGAGGCCCCTTTTTTGCAAGTTCGGAGATCTTCGGTACAATGCCGGCTGTTGAAAGTGTAACCCTTCGTTTGGAGAAACCGAGCAGGGTAACTATCCTCCAGAGTGCGTCAAGAACCTCGGCAAAATTGTGCAGGGGTTCGCCCATGCCCATTAACACGATGTTGGTTATTTTCCGGCTGCTGCCGATGATCCTTTGCGCAGCGATAATCTGGTCAACTATCTCATAAGCCTTAAGGTTTCTTTTCAATTTCAGTCTGCCTGTCAGACAGAATTTACATCCGAGAGCACACCCTACCTGGGATGAAACGCACAATGTCAGGCGGTGTTTATCTCGGGATCGAGTCGTACCGACCGGTATCAGGACGCTTTCTATGGTTTTTCTGTCTTCAAGTTCAAAAAGGAATTTTTGCGTCCCGTCTTTTGCGACCTGTTTTTTGAGGAGTTTTACGTTGCTGATGTATGCCATTGCCTTTAGAAGTTCCCTGAAGGATTTTGACAAGTCGGTCATTTCGCCAAAAGACTCTGCACCTTTCCTGTATATCCAGTTGATAAGCTGTTTTGCCCTGTAGGGTTTTCGACCCAGGTTTTCTATGAACTTTAATAGTTCTTTTTCCGATAAGGCCTTGAGATTGGTTTTCATGATTAATAATTATATTTTAGCTGATGCCTGTACAATGGAGAAAGGGAAGACTGCCTCAGAATTTCTATAATCGACATATTCTAATATTCTGTTTTAGCTTTTTAGTCTTTATGTTTTTTGTTTGTTCCATAACGTCTTTTTTATAAGGTGTCGTAAAGAAATCTTCATCAGCCTTTCCTATCTATATTATTAGTTTTATTTAATTTCTCAGTTCTTCCTCTAAATTCAGTGCCGAGATTGTTACTTCAAAATTGAATTTCAGCTAACTGGAAAAGTTAAGAAACATATGCGACATTGAAGAGTAAGTGAATCATTTGTATAATTATACCAGGAGGTATATATGGAAGAATGCCAGATGGAAAAACACAAAGCCTTTTGTAACTGCACGTATGAGCCGTGCAGCAGGAAATTAAAGTGCTGTGAATGTATACATTATCATCGAAGGAGCGGAGAACTGCCGGCGTGTTTTTTCAATAAAGAGTTTGAAAGCACCTATGACCGCTCGATTAGCGCTTTTATAAGAATGAACAGGGGTTAATAATGATTTGTGTGCGACTGATTATGAAAAGTTAGCGATTAGCAATTTGATTTTCTACAAATAACTAATTGCTATAAGCTGTTTGCTCATACGCCGGCGTGGTGGAATGGCAGACGCGCCGGACTCAAAATCCGGTGGGCGCAAGCCCGTGTGGGTTCAACTCCCACCGCCGGCACCACTGAACCACGAAGGGTTCAGTGCCGTGAACTCGACGTAGTTCATGGCATTTTAAAATAAAAACGCTAAAGCGTCTCTTAATTTTTTTCATTATTATGAAAACTAAGGGGTCAGATCAGTTTTATCCCGAACCTTGATTATCTCCTTCATTCTTATGGCATCTTTCACTGCAAATCCCAAACGACAGTTATTAAACATGACAAATGTTGACTGCGCCTGCTTGTTTGTACTGAAGATAGGCTCAATGAACTCTCTCAACTCATCATCAGAATAAAAATAATCATATCTCAATGAAGTCTCTATGCCTTTTTTGAGCCAGTTCTCTTTGTTCCTGCCGTGAAATCTAAAATAGGCGATATCAGTTGTAACGCCCGGCAGAAAAGGTATTGTGGCAAGACTGCCATACTGTGGTTCATCAGCCGTTATATAGGTTATCTGGTGCTTTCTTAAGAAATCAAAGACTGATTCCGCCCTGTCCGGTGTTAGCCAACTTCCGTGACGGAACTCTACAGCAAACGGTAACCCTCCCATATGGCTTTTACAGGTCACTATGTAATCAAGGTTTGAGGGGTGATAACGAAACCACGGGGGATATTGAAAAACAAGAACACCCAGTTTCCCTGCTTTCCATAGAGGTTCAAGAACATCTGTCAATCTCTCGGCAAGGGTTTCTAATGTGGCAGGGTTATTTATATAGACGTATCTTTTTTCTTTTTCTTCATCTGGGAGAAGGCGTAGGACATCTTTTGGCAGACTTCCGGGGTCTACGCCGTGACCTGTCAACGCTCCATATGCTTTTATGTGAAATATGAAGTCTTCAGGCGTTCTCTGTGTCCATAGGGATACAGTACTTTTATCAGGAATGGCATAGTAGCTTGCATCAACCTCTACTGTATTAAAATTACTGGCATAATACCTGAGCCGGTCTTCTGCTGTTTTGACCTCTTTGGGATAGAACTCACCACTCTTTATGAGTGTCTTTTCAGTCCATGAACAAGTGCCTATTTGAATCATGAATTAAACTCTTTATAGTCTTGTGCTATTACTTTAATCTCCTGACCTTCTTATCCTTAACAGTCTTATTCTTAATGCTTAAATGGGGAGTATTGTTAGACAAAATCTTTATCCGCGCTTCCAAGAAAAGATACCCAAGAACAATTCCAACAATTGCAGCGCCAATGAAAAGGATGATAATTAGGATGTCTTTTAGCATTATAATAATTTGATACCAGCAATTTAATTACTTAACCCTCAATCGAATTATCCATTTTCGCTCACCGTCTTGAGATAAGGTTTTAATGTATTCAGATGGCAATAAATCCTTATCACTGGATTTATTTACTAAGTGAAAACCTTTGAACCGTAAATCAGTCTCTACAGTGGCGAGTTCGGCCTCGGTACATTCAAAAATATGAATCTCAGCCATTACTCAAACCTTTCTTATGGCTAAGAGTATCTTTCGTGAGAAGATACTTGAAGTATATCAAAACCGTGAGGGAAGTCAAGGAAAGTAGGGGCTTTTTTGCAATTTGCACAACCACGCTTATAACAAATCCTTATAGGTGCTATAAGGGGTCTTGACAGTCCGTAAATTAGGGAGTATTCTTTAGCGTAATAACCAACAAATAGCTGTTTTTCCGACAATGTTAAACCCTTTAGAAAGAAGGGTCGGAAGGTGACGAACTTACAAGAAATAATGGCTGATCTGCCGAAGGAAAAACCTTTGGTATGTTCGGCTTTTTTGTTTTCAATAGCTTTTAGAAATCTTATCCGAGGGGCGAGAAATGAAAAAAGCGTATTTAATATCCATGGCTTTACTCTTTTGCATAACTTCACCTACACTCAGTGCAGGTACAATCTTTGAAGACAATTTTGACACTTATACTACTGGTCAGCCTCCAGCAGGATGGACAGATTGTTATGATGGTTGGGGTGTTTTGTGCCAATACACCAAGGCTGAAGCTGAAGCCATGGGGGCAACTATCAAAGTGGTAGACAATACGACATACTCGTATCTTGGAACTTCAGGGCAAAGTGTGCAGTTCGTTGATCCAGTGGGAGGAACAACAGGAAGTGTCGGACTACACCTTTATCATTCATTTACCGATTTATCTTATGCTGTACTTGATTACTACATGTTTATCCACACCGCAGGCGATGAAGGAGTACATGTTGGGCTAATGGGTGATGTTGGAACTGACTATAATGTAGCATCTCGTCCG
>CAYFYW010000511.1:0-9052 GCA_964347425.1 uncultured Nitrospirales bacterium | reverse complement strand
AGATTCTTCGTCGAAAAATCATATGATAGCGGTAAGGCAATATTCCTTAACAGTAAAAACAGCTTTGAAGATTCTGACAATTTTACCGCGGTGATATTTGAGGCCCACAAAAGCAATTTCCCCCCGCATTCCGCAGACTTTTATTGGGGCAAAACAGTGGATGTCACAGGCAGGGTCAAGGAATACAGGGGTCGCGCAGAAATAATATTAAAACATATATCCCAAATTAAAATAGTGAAATAAATCACAGCTCTTCATCCACAGACAAAAACAGATTTAATAGCCACAGAGTTCACAGAGGTCCTTCTGTGTTCTCTGGTATGTACCGTACGGTACATACCTCTGTGTCTTCGGGGGCAAATTGCAGTTTCCGGATTTAAATATTATTTGTTAATGTTTCTCACCGTTAATTTTACGGGGGATAAAAAGTTCTTTAGTCAGTGCCCCGACACGTCGGGATTTGATGAGGCGAAAAAGTCTGTGGCTGAATAATTATAATAAATTTCCTGTTTTCATCCAGCAATTTAAATGTTATAATGTTTCCTGATGACAGAAGCAACGGAGATACATTCATCCCAGATCAAGTCTCAAAGTGAACTTCACTTTAAGCTTCCTGTTTTTGAAGGGCCTCTTGACCTTCTACTGCATTTCATAAAAGAAAATAAAATAGACATCTATGATATTCCGATCGTTCACATTACGCATCAATATATGGAATATCTCGAATTTATGAAAGAGCTAAACCTTGAAATTGCTGGTGAATTCCTCGTGATGGCAGCAACCCTTATTCATATAAAGTCAAAGATGCTTCTGCCGCCTGATGAAGAGCAGATTGAGGAAACAACAGAAGATCCAAGAACAGAGCTTGTACAGAGACTGTTAGAATATCAGGCATATAAAGAAGCGACCTCAGAATTCCGTGATAAGGAAAATATCTGGAGAAATATTTTTAGACGGACACCTGTCCATGAAGAATATTTTGATGTTGAACCTGAACCGATTCTTTTTGAGGTAAGCCTTTTCGATCTTATGACGGCATTTAAAAACCTGCTATCAAAAACCCCTGGAGAGGTTATAGAAATAACACGTGAGACTCTTACGGTATCAGATAAAATAAATTTCATAATTGAGATGATTGAAGGTCAAGAGGACATAAAATTTGAAGACCTTTTTAAGGAAGATTTCACAAAGATTGCACTGATTGTAACGTTCCTTGCCCTGCTGGAGATAATCAGACTTGGACTTGTAAAAGCATATCAGGATAAAACGTTCGGCTCAATCTGGATTATAAATGCACAGAGGGTCAGCACTGCGCAGGCACTGGGCAAAAAACTCTGACAGTAAAAGAACCATATCTGCAAAATTTATGAAACTAATTTTTCTTCTGGATCCCCAATCAAGTTGGGGATGACACTTAGAGGAAGCCCCGCCCTGTGGGCGGGGAGCTTCACTTTATAGATAAGGATTCGGCAAGTGCTTTGTGCATAATCCTGCCTTTAGAGACATTTAACGCACTCCTGAGGGAGGCGTTCTCTTTTAAAGTTTTTTCTATTCCGTTTTTTGCAAGCATTCTAATATAGGCAAGCGTTCTGTTTGTAAGTGCAGAAGTGGCTGTTCGTGGATAAGCTCCGGGCATATTAGCCACTGCATAATGGATTACTCCATCAGTCGTATACACCGGATTTTTGTGCGTTGTCGGTCTTGTCGTTTCCACGCACCCCCCCTGATCTACGGATACATCGACAATAACAGACCCTTTTTTCATGCTCGATACAAGCCCCTTTGAAACCAATATCGGGGTCCTCGCCCCAGTAACGAGTACAGCGCCGATGAGAACATCAGCATTTAATACTTCGGACTCTATGTTGTCTCGTGTAGAAGGGAGGGTATCCACATTCCCGTGGAATACCTCGTCTATACGCTGGAATTTTTCTATTCCCCTGTCTATTACGGCAACCCGTGCGCCCATTCCAAGGGCGATCCTCACGGCATTGACGCCCACGACTCCGGCACCTAAAACAAGCACCCGTGCAGGAGGAACACCCTCTACCCCTGACAAAAGCATCCCCTCCCCCCCATAAAGACTCTGCAGATAAAAAGCAGCCACAAGAGGCGCCATTCTTCCTGCAATCTCGCTCATCGGGGTCAGGAGAGTCAGGGCACCATCTTCTTCAAGCGTTTCATACGCAAATCCGTAAATATTTTTTTTTAGCAAGACGTTTGTAAGTTCCGGATTTGCTGCAAGGTGGAGAAACGTAAACAATGCCTGTCCGTTACGCAGCAGGTCATATTCTACAGGCAGGGGTTCTTTCACTTTAAAAACAAGCTCTGACTCCTTGAATGAGGAAACCCTATCTGATATCTCAGCTCCAGCTTTTTGATAATCTTCATCGAAAAAACCACTCCCCTCCCCCGCTGATTTTTCTACAATAATCCTGTGGCCATCTCTTCTCAGCTCTCCGACGCCAGATGGTGTAATGCCCACCCTGTATTCGTGCTCTTTTATCTCTTGCGGTATGCCGATTATCATCAAAGATTATGGTATCCAAAACACATCATTAAAGCAACTATTGATTCCTGTAAATCTGATGCCCTATCTGTAGTTACTGGTACCTGTAATTTAATGTCCTGTCATTTATATATTATTGTCATTCCTGGCCTGACCCGGAATCCATTCTTTTCTCTCTGGATTCCCGCTTAAGAACTGCGGGAATGACAACAAGGCAGACATTATTTATGAAAGAGCCAATAATAGAAACGCATTAATATTTTTTACATCTTATCACTACTGACCAAAACAATCATAAACGGCGAGGCTGGATACCTGAGAAATACAATGACGACACCGCTTGCATAAGCAGCGTTTATTTATCAGTATTTCGACTGTACAATTATTCCCTGATACGTCTTTCATCAAAATGAGGTTTGATATTTAAAAAATCTGTCGATTCATTGTGTTTATGAGGTGTTCAGCCTCCGTAAATACCTTATTTTGGACAAGTATGACATCTTATAAAATGTTTTATAAACCTAACATGCGCATGAGACTAATCAAACTCTGGAAAAATCTTCACCTCAAGAGGCCTGCCGTTTTCAAGTATATGGACTGCTGACAATATCCCCCCCTCAATATAAGAAATGCTAAAACCTCCAAAACCCTCCCTGACAAGGTTTTTGGCATCAGCAGGGCACCCTCCTTCACATCCGGCAACGCCCCTGATCATTTTTGAAATAAGTTTTTGTATTTCAACTTTATTAAGGTCAACTCCAGACGTCAGGCCAAAATCAATCACACTTTTCATTACGGGGCCCATGTCAAACCTGTAGGGATCTTCAATTTTTAACATCAAAGACTCTTTTCCGATACTTACATCAATATCCATTCAACAACCTCCAGCTACTGCCACATTCCAATAACCAAAATGATAGTTTTAGGAAACAAGTCATTCAGACAATACCCAAACTCAGTGACTCAATTACTCGATTACCTAAAGACCCAATGTGCGTTACCCACTAAAAGCGTTTACAAGCATTGTAAAGGCTTTTAGTGACTATTTCATACTGTATAATCAAGACAGCAAAACTTTTTACAATTTCCGTAAATGCAAATGTCGACTTATACACCTAATGACCACATCAGTTATTAGTTATCACTACTGTCCAAAACAATCATAAACGCTGAGGCTGGAATGAGGTCTGACATTCAAAAAAACAGTTCGCCACGGCGAATCTCTGATCGATTCATTGTGTTTATGAGGTATTCAACCTCCATAAATACTTTATTTTGGACAGGTATGATTTGTTATTAGTTATTATATTGCCATGCCTTTTTCTTTGATATAATTTTGAAATTCCCTAAGCGCCCTGCCCCTGTGACTGAGAGCATTTTTCTCGCTATCATTCATTTCAGCAAAGGTCCTGTCATTTCCTTCAGGATAAAAAACAGGGTCATAGCCAAACCCTTTTTCACCTTTTGGCTCTGTTCCTATCCTGCCCTTAACATATCCAAAAAATGTCTTAACACCACTCTGAGACGCCATCGCTATACAGCAGACAAACCTCGCACCTCTTTTTTCAAGAGAAATATTTCGCATCTCAAACAGCAGCTTTTCTAAATTCGCCCTGTCATCTGCGGAATCACCAGCATATCGTGCAGATAACACGCCCGGTGCTCCATTCATTGAATCTACTTCAAGACCTGAATCATCCGCAACAGCAGTCATACCAGTACACCTGGAAAAATATACTGCCTTTTTTATGGCGTTCGCCTCGAATGTATTTCCATCTTCTTCTACCTCATGACATTCAGGGAAGTCATCGAGTGCAAAGATATTAAGAACATGGACAGAGCCCATTATCCCTGCTTCTATTATCTTTTTCATCTCTTCAACCTTTTTTCTATTTCTTGTTGCAAGCACTATATCCATAAAAGATAACTCTTAATAGATTGTTGAAAAACTCTAACAATCTCTGATTTCACAGATGAAAAACAAGATTACACCGATTAAATCTCGATAATATATCTGTGTCATCATCCCTGAAAATCTGTGTAATCAAGACCGTTGATAACTTTTTCAACGGTCTTTTAACTCTACCTTTGAAGCAAGTTTTATTGCCTCAATCATGCTTGATGGATTTGCCACATTCTTCCACGCAATATCAAACCCTGTCCCGTGGTCAGGAGAAGTCCTTATTATAGGCAGTCCCAATGTCATATTTACCCCTGTTTCAAAAGCAAGCATTTTAAAAGGAATCAGACCCTGATCATGATACATGCACACGACTATGTCAAAATCGCCGTTATACGCCTTATAAAAAACTACATCAGGAGGATACGGTCCTGAGACCGCAACCCCCCTTCCACATGACTTTTGGATTGCAGGTATTATTACCTTTATCTCCTCTTCACCAAAAAGCCCTGATTCACCAGCATGGGGGTTAAGACCCGCAACTGCAATGCTCGGGTTCTTAATGCCGAGGACATCAGCCCCTCTCCTGGCAAACTTTATTGCCCTTAATACACGTTTTTCATTAATAATTTTTGGCACGTCTTTGATAGATATGTGAATTGTAGTGAGAATTATTTTTAACCTGTCACTCACAAACATCATTGCAAAGTCTTTTGTATTCGTAAGTTCAGCTAAAAGCTCTGTATGCCCGGGCCATGGACAACCTGCCTCCTTGAGCGAATCTTTAGATATCGGAGCGGTCACAATAGCCTTTACATCTTTTTTCAACGCAAGCTCCACTGCCTTTTTTATATATTTTACAACTGCCCCTCCGGAATCTTTTGGGTAACCCCCTTTTTTGAAAAAAGGATATGTAATATCAAGCACTTCTATCTTGCCAACTGCTGGTTTTGAATCTGATAAATTCGATATAGACGTGACCTTCAGTGGAAGTCCTGTCATCTTAACTGCTTTCTTAATAAACCTCACATCACCGATAACGATCGGATCGCAGTAATCCCTTATCTCTGCGCAGAAAAGTGTTTTGACAATTATTTCAGGTCCCACACCTCGCGGGTCGCCCATGGTTATTGCTATTTTATCCATTTAAATATTATATATTGAATTTAAGGTACTTATAAAGGCAGCAGGTTCAAAGTAGAAAGTAGAGCGAAGAGAACCCCGTTAGAAATTATAGATTTCTATTCAACGGGGCACGTAGCAAGAAAAAACAATAATCTAAAATCTTGCCAATCGTTACTTTTTAACAGGTAATGCAGCTATTGCATCTACTTCAACCTGTACATCCAACGGGAGCCTTCCAGCCTGAAGCGTAGTTCTTGCAGGGGGTTCGTGCAGAAAATATTCTCTGTAAATATTATTAAATCTATCGAAATCGTCCATATCAGCAAGATAACAGGTTATCTTCAAGATGTCTTCCATACCTGCGCCAGCCTGTTCCACAATAATCTTTACATTATTCAGTACTACATGAGTTTCTTTTTCAATAGTCGCCCTGATTACTAAACCTGTTTCAGGGTCGACAGGCACCTGCCCTGAGACATATAACAATCCATTGTGAATCACTGCCTGAGAATAAGGACCTTTGGGTCTGGGAGCCTTTTCAGAATAAAAAATCTCTTTATTTACCATGGCAATACCCCCTCATACATTCCTGCCCCATCACCTCTGTACAAGCCTGCCTGCCGGTAGGCAGGCCTGCCTGTCCGTAGGCAGGTCGATTCTGACACGCCCCTCCCCTCTACCAGCCACAAACCCGTGGGGGAGAGGGGGATAAAAAAAAAGGGCTGATCATTTTAGTCAGCCCACTTTACACCTTTCCAATATATATTACTTCTTTGACTTCTTTGTTTTCTTGGTTTTTTTTGTCTTGGCGGCCTTTTTTGTTTTTTTTGGTCCGCATGTCCCACAGCCCATTATACCTCCTCCTTTCCCGTCAAAGAGATTCTATTAAGTGTACCATTTTTTTAAAATAATTTTCCATTTGAAATAATAAAGACAATTATTTATATTGTAATAAAAAAAGATGTGAATTAAGCAACATGAACAGGCTTAAAAGGAGTAAGCAATGAACGTTAAAGAAGCAGGTGAACATTACAGATGCAACATTTGCGGAAATGAGGTGACTGTTATTAAAGCAGGCGGTGGTGAGCTTGTCTGCTGCGGTCAGCCTATGGAAAAAATATCAGGATAGGAGGTTAGATTATGGCAAAGTCAATAAAAGGCACCAAGACCGAACAAAACCTGTTAAAGGCATTTGCCGGAGAATCACAGGCAAGAAACAGGTATACATATTTTGCAGGCATTGCAAGAAAAGAAGGATACGAGCAGATAGCGGCTTTATTTCTTGAAACAGCAGAAAATGAAAAAGAACACGCAAAGGTTTTCTTCAAATACCTTGAAGGAGGCGATTTAGAAATTACGGCGGCTTATCCCGCAGGTATTATCAGGAGCACTCAGGAAAACCTGGACCATGCTGCTGCCGGAGAAAATCTTGAATGGACAACGCTGTATGCTGATTTTGAAAAAACAGCCAGGGACGAAGGTTTTTCTGAAATTGCCAATTCGTACAGGGAAATAGCTAAAGTGGAAAAATTTCACGAGGCAAGATACAGAAAATTGTCATCTAACCTTCAGACCAATACTGTCTTTAAAAAACCGTCAAGTTCAAAGTGGCACTGCAGAAACTGCGGATATATTCATGAGGGCAGTGAAGCGCCCAGGGAATGTCCTGCTTGCAAACATCCCCAGGCTCATTACGAAATACTGGCGGAGAATTATTAAACCAAAAACTGCAGTTAGCCCCCGTAAATAATAAACATATAACGGGGCAGGCACCGAAGACACAGAGGTATGTACCGTACGGTACATACCAGAGAACACAGAGTTATTTAAAGAAATGAACTACCCTGCAGCAAAACTACAGAGAATATTAATAAAAAAATTTTTCTCTGTGGTCTCAGTAACCTCTGCGGCTATAGCTATAGTCCCTGAACTGTTACAGCTCAATTAATTTATAATCCAGGTTTCCAAGTCCGATCTTCCGGGCATATTCAAACTGATGCAGATGAGCTGTTTTCTTTCCATCCCTTGAAAAAATATCTCTGACTTTTGTCAGTTTATCAAAACAGGCCTTATCTACCGCCAGGATATCCTTTGAGGCAAATATTCCGATGTCATCTATCACCCTTGGATCATCTCCTGAAATACAGTCACATTCTTCTGTTATGTCAAAAGCAATATCAATAAACACCTTTCTCCTGATTTGAGAAAGAATACCCACAGCGTACTCAGCCATTCTTTCAACAAAGACATCCACGTCCTCATGCCAGTTAATGGTAACTGCATCGAATTTACAGGCAGAAATACATTCACCGCACCCTATACAATATTTTGAATTAATAAACGTTTTATCGCTAATTTCCGAGATCGCGGAGACAGGGCATATCTCAATGCAGAAGCCACACATAGTACAACTTTTTACCCTGATTGCGGGCTTGAGCGAAGAATGCTGAATCTGTTTTCCTGCACGAGAAGCCATACCCATTGCGACGTTTTTAACTGAACCGGCAAACCCTGACATGATGTGACCCGTAATATGGGTTAAAACTATCAGATCCTCCATAATCCCTATAAGAGAAGGTACCCTGATTTCTTTTATATTTCTGAAATCAACTTTTATGATCCTGGAATCAGTTCCAAAGACACTGTCAGCAATAATATAGGGACATCCTAAATTATCCGGGGTAAAGCCCTTGCGAAATGCAAGGTTCAGGTGGTCTACTGCATTTTGCCTCTGACCTTTGTAAATCACATTCGTATCAAAGACAAAAGGCCTTGCACCCCGCCTTTTTATGTTCTCAACCAAAATACTCACTATTTCAGGCTTAACATATCCTGTGCTTTTTTCATCTCCTACTGTCATCTTTATTCCAACAAAAGAACCTTTTTTGAATTGAGAAAGATATGGCTCAATCCTGTTGAGGAGAGACCTAAAACAATCTATCCTGTCCTGTTCTTTTTTTAACCTGCTATAATAGACTTCTGATTTCATAAAAATCCTTTCACCATTTTAGACAAAACGACTCAAATACTTACGTTTATTTATGACGCTTCACATTGCCGCTAATAAAAAACAAATTTACACAAAAATAATTCAGTTATTTCTTTTAATATTTCCTCGTCTTCATTCGTGTTTGTTCGTGTCAATCCTTTGACTTTGCTCAGGATGGTGTCGTGGCTAACAAGATTATAAAGTTCTCTTACGTACTTTATATTTTTTTACTAACCCAATCGGGTTATAGGACATCTTGGCTTTTCTTAAGCCCTGCAGCCCCATATCCTGCTCACGGTTGACAAACCTGCAGTCAACCGCCTCATGCATCAGGAATTCCTGGTTAATAACCTGATAAAGACCCGGTATTCCGGGATTTGCCTTCTCAACGTGTATAACAAGGGTATCAGGTAAAATCTTTTCCCCAAGAGTAAGCGCTGCTATTTTATTATCCACTCTTACCGCCCCGCCCTTGATATCGAGTTTTTTGAAATTATCAAGCATCTCCCATCTTGCACACTGCTCTCTT
>CAYFYW010000510.1:0-5932 GCA_964347425.1 uncultured Nitrospirales bacterium | reverse complement strand
TGCTCCAGGCAGAGGTGATGGAACTAAAGGCTGATTATAACAGACCCGCAAGGGGTATCATAATTGAAGCCAGGCTTGACAAAGGCAAGGGACCTGTCGGCACCGTTCTGGTCCAGTCGGGTACACTCAAAATAGGGGAAGCCTTCCTTGCCGGTACACTTGCGGGCAAAGTCCGTGCCCTTAATGATGACAATGGACGTCGAATCGAAGAGGCCACGCCTTCAACACCTGTTGAGGTCATTGGCTTACCCGACACTCCCCAGGCAGGGGATATATTTGTTGTTATGGAAGATGAGAGAAAGGCGCGACAGATAGCCATGAACAGGCTCCAAAAACTGAGAACCGAGGAAGCTACAAGAACAAGAAAATTAACTCTTGACGACCTCTATGATAAAATAAAAGAAGGTGAAATAAAAGAGCTTAACGTTATTATTAAGGCCGATGTCCGGGGTTCCGCAGAAGCCGTTAAAGATGCCTTTGAAAATCTGAGTCATCAAGAAGTCAAAGTTAAAGTAATCCATTCATCTGTTGGAGGAATCAATGAATCAGACGTCATGCTTGCTGCTGCCTCCAACGCCATCATTATAGGATTTAACATACGCCCTGACGCAAAGGCTCACTCACTTGCAGAAAAAGAGGGAGTCGATATAAGACTTTATAATGTTATATACGAGGCTGTTGAGGATATTAAGAAGGCCCTAGAGGGACTCCTTGAACCAACCATTACTGAAAAAATCCTGGGCAGGTCTGAGGTCAGACAGCTCTTTCATATTTCCCGCATTGGAACTATTGCCGGCTGTTATGTCCTGGACGGGATAATAACAAGGGCAAGTTCGGGCATAAGGGTCATCAGAGATAACGTGGTTATATACGACGGTAAAATGGCAACACTCAAAAGATTTAAAGATGACGTAAGGGAAGTCCAGGCTGGTTATGAATGCGGTATTACGATAGAAAACTTTAATGACATCAAAGTGGGTGACATTCTCGAAAACTACGTGATTGAGCAAGTAACCACCAAGTTGGAATAAAAACATAAGTATAGTAACGAGTAGAGAGTAGAGAGATTTTTGTTTTTTGGTTTTTAATTGCCGTTTTCTCGCTACTTGTTGCTCTCTACTTTCTACTTTTAGAGATGATAATCGGTCTTCTCACATTGGAATTACATCTGCCTGAATCAACCTCTCTAAAATCAAAACGCTTTATTATCAAAAGTCTCAAAGACAGAATAAAAAACAAATTCAATGTCTCTATTGCTGAAGTTGATGCAAATGACCTGTGGCAGCGAAGTGTTCTCGGAGCGACCTGTATCGCTAACAGCACAAAAATAATACACCAGACCCTTAACGGCGTCAGAGATGTGATCCTGAAAACGCCTTCTGTTGAACTCATCAACTCAATGATGAAAATGCTATAATGAAAGTCAAAATTTAAAAATCAAAATGTTCGCCTCAGCGGATCCCGATGTGAGAGGAAAAATTTTTGATTTTTATATATTTGATTTTGGAACTGGAGAAATACTGGTGCATCCTTACAAACGTTCGTCAAGAGTACGAGATTTAATAAGAGAAGAAGTAGCCGATATCATAATGCATAAACTCAAGGACCCAAGGCTCGGATTTATTACCGTCACTGACGCTCGGGTAAGTGATGACTTAAGACAGGCAATGGTCTATGTAAGCGTCCTTGAAGACTCAAAGAAGGACGAAAATCTTGCGATACTCACAGCATCAGCCAGGTTTATAAGAAGCGAGCTGGGTAAAAGGGTAAAGATAAAATTCATTCCTGAGCTTACGTTCAAACTGGATACAGCAGCGGAATACGGTGCAAAGATAGATAAGCTGCTTGACGATATTAAATCCTCAAAAGAGCCAACCGAAAATGATGAGAGTTCCATCTAAGCTTTTGAGTTTAATGAAGACGAATAAGAATTTCCTTATAGTAAGCCACATAAATCCCGAGGGTGATGCGGTTGGTTCCAGTATTGCTCTCGCCCTTGGATTGAAAAAATTGGGGAAAAACGTTTTCATTCTCAGCAAAAACCATGTTCCTCAAATATTAAAGTTTCTACCTCATTCAGATTTAATCACCACGCGAGTTCCATCCATGAATTTCGATGTTCTGCTCTTGATAGACTGCAACGACATGAAAAGAACAGGATTTACACATCTGAGAGCAAAGACCACCGCAGTAATTGATCACCATTTAACCACCAGAAAAAATAAAAATTGCGTTAGTATGATTGACCCGCATGCATCAGCCACCGGCGCACTCATCTATAAGCTCCTAAACACCCTCCATGTCCCGATAGACAAAAAAATAGCAACAAACCTGTATACCGCAATATTTACGGATACCGGGGGGTTTCGATATTCCAATACGGATGTCGAGTCGTTAAGGACAGCCTCTATGCTCATTGAAGCGGGCGCAAGCACATGGGAGATTACAAAAGAGATCTACGAGACCACCCCCCTGAGATGCATGAAGCTTCTGGCCCTTACCCTTTCAACTCTTGAAAAAAAGGGAAAGGTAGCCTGGATTACCGTAACCCGGCGCATGTTCAGAAAAACAAATACCTCTGTCCAGGACACGGAAGACTTTGCCGATCATCCGAGAAAGATTAAAGGGGCTGAAGTTGGTATTCTTTTCAGAGAAGAAGGGAAAAAATCATATAAGGTAAGCCTTCGCTCAAAGGGAAAGGTTAATGTCGCGGATATTGCAGCATCTTTCGGCGGAGGAGGACATGCAAGTGCTGCGGGGTGCATGCTGGAAGGTACTTTACAGGAGGTACAGGGCAAAGTTCTAAAGGCTGTTAGAAAGAAAATTAAAAATAAAATATCAAAATGAAAAAATCAAAATTAAGAATTGTATTGATTTATTAGTGGCCGCTTTAATGTCATGCTGAATTTATTTCAGCATCTCATAAAAACAATCCTGAATCAAGTTCGGGATCTGAGACCCCAAAACGATACTGAATCAAGTTCAGCACAGGGTTCGGGGTGACAAATAAAACCATTTCTTTAACGTGTTGAGACAAAGCACCTCAATAATGTCTTTTTTTAGGTATTTGAAGCATATTTCTTCCGGACAGTAGTGGTTTTGATTACATTTTAGTTGCAGCAATTTGATTTTTGATATTTACATTTTGATTTTATTTTATGGATCTCGTGATAAACCTCAATAAACCTGAAGGGATTACATCTCAAGAGGCGACATCGAACGTAAAAAATCTACTTAAAGCAAAAAAGGCGGGCCATACGGGAACACTTGATCCCGCCGCTACAGGTATCCTGCTCGTCTGCATAAACAGGGCGACAAGACTCGCGTCTTACTTCTCTTCCCTTGATAAGGAATACAGGTCTGTAATGAAGCTTGGGGAGGCTACCGATACCCAGGACGCACAGGGGAATATCATTCAGAAAAGTGATAGAATTGAAGTTACCGAAACGGAAATAAAAAACGCCGTAAAATCCTTTGAGGGCAAAATACTACAAAACCCTCCGATGTTTTCAGCATTGAAATACAAAGGAAAACCTCTCTATAAATATGCAAAAAAAGGGATCGACATTCCTCGAAAACCCAGAAACGTATATATACATCACATTGAGCTTTTAAATATCGACATCCCTTTTGTGAGTATTATGACCGTTTGTTCAAAAGGTACATACATAAGAACTCTCTGCGATGATATAGGGAAAAAACTCGGTATCGGCGCACACCTCGTAAAACTTGAACGCACAGCAGTAGGGCCATTCAGGCTGAGAGACGCCGTAAGTTTTGAAAATCTGGATCACGCCTCCCCAGAAAGCAGGGGCGTGTTTTCAATGGATGGTGCCCTCTCATGGATGCCCGAACTGACGATTGAAGAGTCTCTGGTAAAAAGTGTCAGGAACGGTACCCCCCTGAAAATAAAAGACTGTCCCGGCTTCCCCGACAGCCGAATGATCGATGACGGCATAAAGATTAAATCACCTGATGGCGAGTTCCTTGCAGTCGGCAGTTTTTTCAAAGGTGGAAACACACTGAAAATGGAAGTAGTATTTGGAACGTAAGCGGTCTATACCCCCCTTTCTGAGCTGCATGTCTGCCATTAGACCTGCAGATGCTCTTATTTTCGGATTTCTCATTTTCCTCTTTGTTATCACAACAATTTTTTTAAATCAGATACCCGGTGCATATGTAATTCTTCTCATTTATGCCGCCTTGATAACCATTCTTTCCCTCCTCATATATTTTAAAAACAGGTATAACAGCAAGATTCTGGAAATAACATACGATCTTGTCTTTCCGGTAATAGCTGTGCTTCTCGTTTTTGACAGCATGGGATGGCTTATCCGCTATATAAACCCGATAACATATGATCATGTGTTAATACGCATGGATTTTCTCATTTTTAAAGTGCACCCTACAGTTGCTTTAGAAAGGTTGACCTATCCCGCAATCACCGAAATTATGCAAATCGCATATACCTCTTATTATTTCCTTCCCATAATTCTCGGGGTAGTTTTAAAAATAAAGGGTAAAGAAAAGGATTTTAACCAAATGCTTTTCCTCGTTATACTGTGTTTTTTCCTCTCATACATAGGCTATATTATCGTACCCGCAATAGGACCGAGATATACAATGAACCATCTTCAGAACATTGATTTACACGGTATTTTCCTGAGAGATATTATTGACAGCACTCTTAATACGCTCGAGGGTGTAAAAAGGGATGCGTTTCCCAGTGGTCACACGGCAGTAACGCTGGTCGTCCTTTATCTTTCTTTCAGATTTCACAGGTCACTTTTCTGGATTTTTCTGCCTTTTGTCTTCACGTTGCTTTTGTCAACAGTGTATTTACGTTATCACTATGTCGTGGATGTCATCGGGGGGATCCTGCTTTTTGTTTTTACCATTTTTATCGGAGAAAAATATTATGATTGGTGGGAAAGGAGAAAAAAATAAATTTCAAATCACCAAATAACAAATCCATCCTCCGTAGCGCGGGTGCTTCAGGGCAGAGAACGGGTAAATCACAATTTCCAAACACCAAACTTCAAACTATTTTTGTCATTGGAATTTGGATTTTGGAGCTTATTTGGGATTTGAAATTTGGTTATTGGAATTTCAAACAATTTGGGCCTTGATGTTTGGCCTCCCGGTTGAAGAGGGCAAAATTAACAAGAACGAACTGATACTAAAAATAAAGGTCGAGCCCTGTTCATCCCGTGCAGGTATTGTCGGTCCTTACGGAGATGGTCTGAAGGTAAAACTGACGTCTCCTCCTGTAGAGGGTAAAGCTAATAAAGAGCTTATAAAGGTTCTTGCAAAAGAATTCAAAATTAACAAAAAAGATATAGAGATAATTTCGGGTAAAAAATCAAAAAACAAAATTGTGCGGCTTGGCGGGGTGAGCAACGTCAAGGTGTAGTTTGGAAATGCTTACGTGTAGTTTTAAAAAAGGAGTCGAAATCGTATATAATATATAGTGTACCTATGTCAACTATACTTGAGATAAGTCGCTTAAATTTTTTTAGACTAAGGGCCGGCAAGTTTGCATCCCATAATATCCCTGTAAGTCTTCAGGGGCCGGATAATGGATCCTGGCGCCCTGAAAATCAGAACAGCGTTATTGATGTAACACCCCGGAACAAAACATTATTAGATAATAAAACAAATTCGGTCCTGCAAAATAGCAATTCCTGTCAGGATAGAAATTACATAAACGCCTCCCTGATTAATACGACATACTGCTCCAAAGAGTATGCTGATCAATGGTCTCAGGCAAAAGGTATTTATGTAGATCTGTATGCCTGAACCGGACCCGCCCGCGCCTTTGAATCCAGATAATCATTTCGCATCGAAAATCCCCGGCGGCGGAGGTGATTTGATATAATTATACAGTACTGTCCAAAATAATGAAAAAAGGCGGGCTTGCCCGCCAAATCGG
>CAYFYW010000509.1:0-11413 GCA_964347425.1 uncultured Nitrospirales bacterium | reverse complement strand
TACCTCGGGACAGAGCTCAACGCATGTGCCACAACCCTCGCACAAATCATAGTCGATTACAGGTTTTTTCATATGGACCTCCTCTTATCATGTTTTGTTAAGCGGGATTACACGAGTTTCTTTCGCCCCAGCCTGATCCGCTCTGCCTGCGACTTGTTGAGTGGACGACTCATCAACTGAGACGGGAGAAATTGCTGAAAAGACGATGCCGTAGATTTCAACAGCAGGTATACAGGTAATCTACCTGTGGTAATCTCGTCTGTCTCGCTGCTGAAATTAAGGTCTCTTTATCCTTCACTAAAAGTTATTGCTTCTGAAGGGCATGTATCGGCAGCTTCCTGACAGTCACAGGTATCGCATTTGTCTTCCGCTATGACATATGCTTTTTCGTCGTCTCTGAGTTCGAATACCTCGGGACAGAGCTCAGAGCACGTGCCACAACCGTCACACGAGTCATAATCGATTACAGGTTTTTTCATATGGACCTCCTTTTGAAAATGGAAAATGGAACTAATTATACAACATATTTTACTTGAAAGAAAAGAGAATCTATTATAAAAAATGCAAATATCAAAATTGAAGTTTCTTTACTGCAGACAGCAGCCGACCGTCAATTGTCTTTATTCTACAGGAGTCACTACCGCCATTACCACAAGCCGTTTGCCCTTGTCAGCCCTAAAGCCGTGTGGGAGCATGGGGTCGCATGGGATACACGTTTTCTCGTCTGCCTCGATGCTCTCATCTCCCACCGTAAAAGTACCTTTTCCTTCAACAACATACATCAGGAGTCTGAGAGGTGCCTTATGCGGGTCCAATTTCTGACCCGGCTCAAGGCACATAAGGGCTATCCTCATCTCCGGCTTGTCGGCAAGCATTTCCCTTGAGATTTTGTCAGGATTAAATTTTATTAATTTTTTTAAATCTAATATTTCCATTGCATCCCCCTGTTTTTATTATTCCTCTGATAAGGTTATTGCTTCTGAAGGGCATGTATCGGCAGCTTCCTGACAGTCGCAGCTCGTGCATTTATCATCTCCGATAACCCACGCCTTTAAATCGTCTCTGAGTTCAAATACCTCAGGGCAGATCTCTGCACATAAGCCACAGCCAATGCACAGATCAAAGTCAACTACAGGTTTTTTCATATTTACTTCCCCTTAACTACAACCTATAATTATATGCAAAATGAAAAGAATTATCATCAATAAAAAATACTTTCATTTAAGTTGTATGTCAATAAATATTCCGTTAATGGTAAGACAGATGCTCCTAAAGAGCAATTAACAATTGCATTATCCAAAAAAGGCTACTTTACTCATAAAAGGACAACAACACAAAGTTCATTGCCTGTTAAATTTATTAATGCATTATAGAAGTAATTTTAATCTTTCTTTTAACCAGGTAACTTTATCTTAAGGGAGAAATATATAAAGATTTTAGCTTAACCCAAAAACTGCAATTAGCCACAGAGTTCTCTAATTTTATTTTTTAAATTTTTTCTCTGTGACCTCTGTGCTCTCTGTGGCAGAAAAGATATTTTTATAAAAATTAATTAGTTATTGTTTTTCTTAGTTGTATTTAATTTTATCTCCGTGTTCTCTGTGGTTTAATAAATGCATAATTTGCTCAGGAAGAATAAATAGCGCAGGCTGAGCATATATCCTTAAATTTTTCCCCTCTGCATAACCCCGAAATTCCTTGATGGCAAAGAGCGAAATCATATTTCAAAGGGTCTTCCGGGTCTAATTTCTTAAGGGATTCGGTTATCTCTTTTGCGGTCTTCCAGTCCAGGGAGACCCTCTTTGTCAAACCAAGGCATTGTGAGATTTTTGCTATATGGGTGTCAAGTGGGATAATCAATTTAGATGGCGGGATCTTATTCCAGACCCCCAGGTCTATGTCTTTGTTCCTTACCATCCACCTGAGGAAGAGATTCATGCGTTTGCAGGCACTATCTTTTTTGGGGGATGCAAAAAACTGGGTCAAGCTCCTCGGTTTGATATTCAGTCCATAGATTGATGAGGTATCAATGCTGAGAAAAAAGTCGGCAAAATTATCCAGTGCACTGCCGGTGTCCTCATGTTCTGATCTGTAATAGTGATAGAACAGGTTCTTGAGAGAGCCCCATTTTTTCAGGGTCCGACTTAACAAATATACAAGGCAGAGAATGTCCTCTTCCTTATAAAACCGGTAGCTTATGCCCCTGAAACGTGCAGCATCTTTCTTTAATGAAAAATTCGTAAAAAAAAGGAGAGGGCTTTTGCCTGCAGGCTCAAGAATCTTTTCTATAACAGCTTTGAATAGCTCAACTTTTCCATAGGCAAGGGATGCAGCAATAAACCCCGCGGTCTCGATGTCCTTCCGGTTTGAATATCTGCGGGGAAATTCAATAGGGTCTTGCTTCAGTCTTCCTCTAAAATTATATTCCCCGTAAAACCTGTTAAGGGTATTTCTTAGGGAGAATTCAGACATCGGGGGTTCATTTATTTATCATCTCCCTCAGCTCCTTCCCAACTTTAAAGTAAGGAACTTTTTTGGGTGGTACCTCAACGGACTCTCCTGTTTTTGGGTTTCTTGCTCTCCTGGCTTTTCTGCTTCGGAGTTTAAAATTCCCAAAACCTCTTATTTCCACTTTACCCCCGTTTGCAAGGGCTTCTTTGATGCTATCAAAAACGGTCTCTACCACTACTTCGGTCTGTTTTTTTGTAAGACCTGTAACTTTTTCTGCTATTTTCTCGATTAAAACTGATTTTGTCATAATTCCTCCCTATTTTATTATTGAATATTGTCGAAACTTGACTGATCTACCCACAAATTTTATCCTCAAAGATATCATGTAAAATCTGAACCATTTAAAATTCCAAATAACCAAATCCCTTATGTTAATAATTGGAAAAACGAGTAATAACTTAATAACTTAATGACTGAATAACTCAATTACTTAATAACTCAATTACTTAATAACTCAATAACTTAATGACTTAATAAAGTGCTTGACATTTGGAATTTATACATTTTATGGTGAAAGCATGTAATTCAGTCTAATAGTTGGAAACCCGTTTTTCATGATATCCTTTGGAGAATCGGTCCCGATAAGCAGGTCCCAGAGATTGAATTTTTCTCTTTTGGAAACAACGTGAGGTTCACCCTTGATGCCACTCAGTTTTCCTGCTAATTTAATGGCATAGTTGAGATTACCTATTTCATCAACAAGACCCAGTTCTTTAGCCCTCTTACCGGTAAATATCCGCCCATCAGAAAGTTTTATTACCTCTTCGTATGCTATCCCTCTGCTGTCGGATACCGCCTTGATAAACTGGCTGTGGACATCATCAAGGATGGCTTGAAGGATTTCCTTTTCTTTCTCTGTTATGGATTTGAATACCGAGGCGATATCTTTATATTTGCCACTTTTTATTGTTTTTGTTTTCACTCCGAATTTTTCCATAAGACCTTTAACGTTATGTATCTCCATGATTACCCCGATAGAGCCCGTGAGTGTCCCTGGACTCGCAACTATTTTGTCAGCGGGACTGGATATGTAGTAACCACCTGAAGCAGCCACAGAGCCCATGGATACGACGACCTTTTTCTCTGCTTTTAGCTTTATTATCTCTTCGTATATTTCCTGGGCTGGTGCTACCCCTCCTCCGGGGCTGTTAACCCTGAGGACAACTGCTTTTACAGAAGAGTCCTTGGAATATTCTTCCAATTCCTCAATTACTTTTCGTGAATCAAGTATTATACCCTCTACGCGTATGAGAGCGACCTTTTTTTCGCCAATAGGAACCTTATGCGTTATGGATAAAATGAGGCTGAGAAGTGCGATGAGCACAACAGCCAAGAGCAAAAAAAATAAGATTTTTTTCATATATCAGACTTTAGCCGTTCTTATCAGAAAGGCTGAGACCTATCTTTCTTTCAGAAGTATCTATTTTTATTACCCTTGCAGTTAATTCGGTTCCTATTTTATATATTTCATCCAGTTTTTCATCCTGTTTTTTTTCAATTTCAGAGGAATATATCAGTCCCTCTACACCTCCCTCAAGTTCGACAAAGAGGCCAAAATGAGTAACTTTTAAAATTTTCCCTTTTACATGGTCTCCTGATTTAAATTTTTTTGGGATGTCCTCAATCCATGGGTCAGGTGTGAGTTCCTTCAGCCCCGCGGATATACGTTCTTTTTCCAGATCGATGCTCAGGACTATGACTTCAATATTTTGCCCCTTTCTGAGCACCTCTGAGGGATGCTTTATGTGTTTTGTCCATGATATATCGGATATATGAAGCAGCGCGTCAACACCTTCATCCAGACTTATGAAGGCGCCGAAATCAGTAATATTTGATACTATTCCTGTAATTTTTTGTCCTACGGAGTATCTCTGTCTTATGATATCCCAGGGGTTTGGCTTAAGTTGTTTTATGCTAAGAGATATTCTTTTGTCCGCACTATTTACGTTTAAAACAACTGCTTCAACAGTATCTCCGATTGAGAAGTACTTGGAAGGTTTTTTGACCTTTTCCAGCCAGTCAAATTCTGATACATGCACCAGTCCCTCCAGCCCCTCCTCAAGCTCGATAAAAATACCGTAATCGACAATGTTAATAATTTTTCCCAGAACTTTTTTCCCCTGAGAATATTTTTCTTCTGCCCTTGACCAGGGGTCAGGTTTTTTTTGCTTGTAACCAAGTGTAACCCTTTCAGCCTCATGGTCATACTTAAGGATAACGACTTCAGCCGTACCGCCTACGCGGAAAAGTTCCCCGGGATGACTAATTCTGCCCCATGACATGTCTGATATATGCAATAAACCGTCAAGCCCGCCCAGGTCAATGAAGGCACCGTAGTCGGTCAGATTCTTTACAACACCTTTTACCACAGCTCCCTCTTCCAGTTTGCTGAGGGTTTCTTTTCTGAGCTTCTCTCGTTCTTCTTCAAGAATAAGTCGCCTTGAGACTATTACATTGGACTTTTTGTTATTAATCTTTATTACCTTGAATCTGCAAGTCTGTCCTACAAGATGGTCTATATTCTTGGTGTTTTTCAGGTCTATCTGGGAACCGGGAAGAAAGGCTTTCACTTCATCAATCTCTACCGTCATTCCGCCCTTTACTTTTCCAACAATTTTTCCCTCAACATCTGACCCCTTGCGAAAAGCCTCCTCCAACATTTCCCATGTCTTTATTTTTGCTGCCTTTTCCTTTGATAGGGCTACAAAATCGTCTATATAATAAAGATTTCCTGCGTTCATTACATAGGCCTCTATCAGGTCGCCTTGCTTTAAGTTATTGCGCTCTTCTGCAGAGAATTCAACGGCGGGAATAAAGCCTTCACATTTCGTGCCTATGTCTACTATGATTCCTTCCTGTCTTACCTGCAGTACCCTCCCTTTGAGGATTGTACCTTCCTGTAACCCCATAAATGTATCAGCATAAAATTTTTCCAGGTCTTTCATTTGAAATTCCATACCCATATATTATATTACCTTTTGCAAGAAATTTCTTTAAGTTTTTCTTTTACTTCATCTATAAGCCACTGGGGGGTTGAAGCGCCACCGGTTATCCCCACCTTTTCGGCCCTGTTGAACCACCTGTCCTGAATTTCAGCAGCAGTCTCGATATGATATACTTTAGCACAAATGCCTTTTGAAAGTTTGGTGAGCTGGGTAGTGTTGGCGCTGTTCTTGCCCCCGACAACAATCATAAGGTCTACAGCATTTGCAAGTTTTTTTGTTTCCTCCAACCTTAACACGGTAGAATCACAGATAGTATTATAAATTTTTACTTCCTTTACGGAATCGATGACTTTGCAGACAACTTTCTCAAGGGCATCAATGGGTTGAGTGGTTTGGGCAATTATTCCTACTTTAGTTTTCAGTTTAGGTAGCGGGTCACTGCTGTTTACAACAGTAACATTATCTCCTGCAAAGCCGAGTAACGCCTGAACTTCGGGGTGCTGCCGGTCGCCTACAATAAGTACCTGATAGCCTTTTTCATTTAGTGTCTGTACGTGTTGTTGCGCTTTTTTAACAAATGGACATGTGGCATCAACAACTTTATAGCCACATTTAGAGATTTCATCATAAATATTTGGTGATACCCCGTGGGTCCTGATAATAAGGGTTTTTATATCGGGACATTGCACGTCTTCAGTCGGTGTTATGCCCTCCATTTTCAGTTTTTCAATTACCTGGGGGTTGTGAATGAGGGGACCGTGACTGAACAGCCCTCCTTCTGTTTCTTTAGCCAGGTTAAAAGCAATGTCAACAGCACGCTTAACTCCAAAACAAAAACCTGCTCTCTTAGCCACAATTATCTGCATAACGATTTTTTAACTCCCCGATACTATACATGATTCTCCGGGTTATGTTTTCGTATAGGCTACCACCTTCTGCACGTACAGTAGAGGTATCTACAGGGGTGCCAAATATTATAGATATTCTGGCTCTTTTAATCCACCTTGCGCCATATGGCAAGGCCTTATTGGACCCGATGATGAGTGCCGGAACTATCGGTACTTTACTGATACCGGCTATCATCCCTACGCCCCTTTTGCCTTCCAGCAGTTTTCCCGTCTCACTTCTTCTGCCTTCCGGGAATATAACGAGCAGTTCACCATTTTTAAGCCTTTTCACAGCTTCTTTTATGGCTGAGGGGAGTGTCTTTTCCCTGTCAACAGGGAATGCATAGTGTTTTATGAACCAGCCGAGTAAGGTAATCTGGAAAAGCCCTTTTCTTGCCATATAAGAAGCCCTCCTTGGGAGCGCTGCTCCGAGCAAAGGCGGATCCAGATAACTGATGTGATTTGAAGCTATAATTACTCCTCCCTCTGCCGGTATGTTCTCTCTGCCTCTTACATCCAGACCGCCGTTGATATGGAAAATAAATCTTAGTATCAGGGCGCCCACTCTGTAAACCAGATCGTAAATGGATTTTGTTTTTTGAGGTAATCTGTTTTGCACTTTCCCGTTCATGAGGAAGCCTGTTTTAAATTTGCCTGCCAAAGTCAGGACGTTTTCAACAGCTTCAATATTTTTGCAACGACTTCTTCCACGGTGAGGTCACTGGTATCTATGTAAATCATATCTTCAGTTCTTTTTAGCGGGGAACTCTGCCTCGTAGAATCCCTCTCATCTCTTTTCTCTATGTCCGATTGAACGTTTTTAAAAGTGATTACAGCGCCCTTTTTTTTAAGTTCCTTGTGTCTTCTAGCACTTCTTTCTTTAAGGCTGGCATCAAGAAAAAATTTGTTTTCTGCTTCGGGCAGGATTGCGCTACCGATATCTCTTCCCTCCACAACCACTTTCCCTTGAAGCCCCGTTTGCCGCTGTACTGTAAAAAGGTGTTTTCTTACTTCCGGCCTGGCAGAAACTTGAGAACTCAATTCTCCTATTTCAGGATCTCGCAGCAGTGATGTCACGTCAGTTCCGTTGACAATAATTTTGTCTTTTTCTAAAGTGATATTTATTTGATCGAGGAGCTTATCAAGGCGTTTTTCGTCATCAGGATTTATACGCTCTTTTTTTACCTTCCATGCGACTGCCCTGTAAAGGGCACCCGTATCAAGATATCTATAACCAAGCCTGTTGGCAAGAAGCCGTGATACAGTACTCTTGCCGGCTCCTGAGGGGCCGTCTATGGTAATAATATCTTTCATCGTTAAGTCCAAATATCAAAATGCTAAAATTCCAGATGGCAAAAACCAAATTACAAATGGTTCGACAAGCCCGCCTCAGGCGGACAAGCTTACCATCCTGAGCAAAATCGAAGGATAAATTCCAAATCACAATGACCAAAACTCAAGAGCGAATCGCGATACTTTTATTGGTTTGTATATTTGGGCTACGGAAGATGGATTTGTAATTTGTGATTTGAAATTTGACATTTTTTAGTTTTGTTATTCTATCCTCCTATTATGCACTTATCTTCTTCAAGGGCCTCATGCATTTCCCTCTGTAAAGCAGGGTAAGTTGCGGTTTCCCAGCCGTCGCCGAAGTGATGTGACAGAATATTAAGCGCTAGGGGATTATCTGTCTCTATGACGAATATGATTTTCATTGGTGATTTGCCAACCACCTCATACCTGTCAATCCTGTTGCACATCTTATAGAATGTCTTATCTCTACGTTTCCTGTACCACTCTTCCCTCTCTTTGTTAATTTCATCCATGGTGATGTCTTTCTTTGCGTCAAAAATGGATATATAAAGCATGGCCTCCCTCCGTTATTTAGTTGTTGGTTAATTGTTATTCGTTATTCAAAAAACAATTAACGATGAACGGCTTTCTTTCCCTCCACGAGCTTTTCTACTACAGATGGATCAGCGAGTGTTGTGGTATCGCCTATTTCATCTTCTTTGCCTTCGACTATCTTTCTTAAAATCCTTCTCATTATCTTTCCGCTTCTGGTTTTCGGAAGTCCATCCACAAACTGTATTACATCTGGTTTTGCGATTGGACCTATAGACTTTCGTGTCTGGCTGAGCAGTTCTTTCTCTAATTCTGTACTGCCTTCAATTCCGAAGTTCAGGATCACAAATACATAAATGCCCTGCCCCTTAATTTCATGAGGGAATCCGACTACGGCTGCTTCTGCTACCGCGGCGTGAGCAACGAGGGCGCTCTCTATTTCCGCTGTACCGAGTCTGTGCCCCGACACATTTAGTACATCATCAATTCGGCCAAGTAAAAGGAAGTCCCCATCTTTGCCCATCTTTGCCCCGTCTCCGCTAAAATAATTCCCCCTTGATTGAGAGAAGTAAGTCTCCCTGTAACGCTTGGGGTCGCCGTAAATGGTTCTTGCTATACCCGGCCATGTACTCGTAATCACCAGGGAGCCTTCTTCACCTTCATCTGCTGTGGAACCGTCCGTCCTGATGATGGATGGTTCCACGCCGAAAAATGGCCTTCCTGCATAACCGGGCTTCATCGGGAGTGCGCCTGGAAGTGAGGCAATAAGTATCCCGCCGGTCTCTGTCTGCCACCAGGTGTCAACTATAGGGCATTTCCTCCGGCCAATGTTTTTGTGATACCAGAGCCATGCCTCGGGGTTTATAGGTTCGCCGACAGAACCCAGAAGCCTGAGGCTGCTAAGGTCCCTTCTTCTTGTCCACTCATCTCCCTCCTTTGCCAGTGCCCTGATGACGGTGGGAGCGGTATAAAATATATTTACCCTGTATTTCTCCACGATTTCCCAGTATCTGTCGGGACGCGGGTAGGTAGGAACCCCTTCAAACATTATACTCGTGGCCCCGTTACTCAAGGGACCGTAAACAATATATGAATGGCCCGTTATCCACCCAATATCTGCAGTGCACCAAAAAGTATCCTCCTCATGATAGTCAAAAATGTATTTGAATGTAACAGCGGCAAACAGGAGGTATCCGGCAGTCGTATGAAGTAGTCCCTTTGGCTTCCCCGTGCTTCCGCTCGTATAAAGGATAAAAAGGGGGTCCTCTGATCCCATCTTTTCCGGCTCACACCATGATGATATGTCTTCCCCGCCAAGTTCTTCCTGGGCAAAAAGATCCCTGCCCTCTTTCATATTTAGGGATATGCCGGTTATTCTAAAAACAAGACACTGCTGTATGGTCGGTGTTTCTTCCATTGCAGCATCTGCATTCATCTTGAGAGGGATTATCTTTCCGGACCGAAACGAGCCGTCCGAGGTAACCAGTATCTTCGCCTTACAATCGTTAATCCTGCCTCTCAGGGCGGAGGCACTAAATCCACCGAAGACCACACTATGTACAGCCCCAATCCTGCTGCAGGCCAGCATACCAATTGCAAGTTCAGGAATCATGGGCAAATAAAAGACCACCCTGTCACCTTTTGTAATCCCTAATTTCCTGAGAAGATTTGCAAATCTGCATACAAGGCGGTGAAGTTCCTGGTATGTAAATGTTTTGTTCGCTCCGCTTTCTCCTTCCCAGATAAGGGCGGCCTTGTTTTTTCTGTGTGTTCTTAGATGTCTGTCGAGACAGTTATAAGAGATATTTAATTTACCTCCGCTAAACCACCTGACTTCAGGCTTGGTAAAGTCGCCCGTTTTCACCTTCTTCCATTTCTGAAACCACGAAAGGTTCTCTTCTGCCATCTCTGCCCAGAAACCGTCGGGATCTTTCACAGACCTGTGATAGAACTCCTCATACTCGGCAATGCTCCCGACATATGCATCTTTAGAAAATTTCTTCGGCGGTGGAAAGGCCTTATGAAGCCTGGCTGAAGCCGTCTTTTCTTTACGAGCCATTCTTTACCCCCTTTGGTATAATGTTCTTATAACTGATTACACCGATTTCTTTCGCCTTAATGAATCCGCCAAGACGGAAAAGAAGATTACACTGATTACTTTTATCTATATAGACTTGCCTTTATCTTTTATCTGTGTAATCAAGATTGATAAATCAGTGAAATCAGGCATCTCTATTTATATAGGATGTCTTTACTATCTCATCAGCTTCTCTAACGTTTCCATAAATCCGGGGAAAGAGGTATTGACACACTCTGTATCTTCTATGGTAGTTTCTCCATCAGCCGTAAGCCCTGCTATTATCATAGCCATTGCAATCCTGTGGTCCCCGTGGCTTTGAATGGCCGCGGCTTTCAGCGCTGCCTCTCCTTGAATAGTAAGACCGTCTTCACGTTCTTCTACTCCTACCCCCATTTTTCTTAACTCTTTGGCCATTGAAGCTATTCTGTCTGATTCCTTGACCCTCAATTCTTCGGCTCCAGTTATTTTTGTTATACCGTAAGCCCTGGATGCTGCAACACAAATAGCCGGGAATTCATCAATAGCCTTAAGAACCATGGCACCTTTAATTTCTATGCCGTCCAGTCGTGCATGTTTTACGTATATATCAGCAACAGGCTCTCCTGATATCTCCCTTATGTCCTCAAGGGTTATATTGGCACCCATTTTTTTCAGGATATCTATTAATCCTGTTCTTGTCGGGTTTATCCCTGTGTTTTTTATTAAAATTTCTGAATCGGGGATCAAAGTTCCCGCTATTATAAAAAACGCGGCAGATGAAAAATCACCGGGAACAGTGAAGTCTACAGGGTTAAGATTTGCTCTACCTTTAATGCTGACATCAAGACCCTTTATCCTGATATCGGCGCCAGCAGCCTTCAGCATCCTCTCAGTGTGGTCTCTTGATTTCCCCGGTTCAATAATGGAGGTGATGCCGTCACAATAAATGCCCGCAAGCAGAATCGCAGATTTAACCTGTGCACTTGCAATGGGCATCTCATACCTTATCCCTCTAAGATTACCGCCTCTGATTGCAACAGGAGGGTATTTATCTTCGTCCCTTGCCATTATCCGAGCACCCATCTGTTTCAGGGGATGTATGATACGGCCCATAGGTCTTATACTCAATGAGTCATCCCCTGACAAGACAGAAAAGAAAGGATTAC
>CAYFYW010000508.1:0-2268 GCA_964347425.1 uncultured Nitrospirales bacterium | reverse complement strand
GGAGACCGGTATTCCTTCTATACTTATTGAAAACTTCACATGGGACTGGATTTATCAGGAGTACACAGGCGATGATGCCATGCTGAATCGGCATGTTTCTTACCTGCAAAAAATATTTGGTACAGCCGATTATCATATCCAGGCAGAGCCGGTCTGTAACCGCTGTGCCGCTGATCTGACAACATATCCAATCAGCAGGAGGATGAGGACGCCGTCTGAGGAAATTCGCAGAGAATTAGGAATTACACCGGAAGCAAAAATGGTCCTGATAACAATGGGCGGAGTGATTGGGGAATATAAGTTTTTAAAACAACTGGAAAGTTATCGAAATATATATTTTGTGTTAACGAGTAATATTCCGGAAATGCGAATTCGCAATAATTTAGTCATCTTGCCGCACCACTCTGATTTTTTTCATCCAGATCTGGTCAATGCCTGTGACGCCCTTATCGGTAAACTCGGTTATAGCACTGTTGCAGAAGTTTATCAGGCGGGTGTGCCGTTCGGTTACGTCGAACGGCCCGGATTCCCCGAGTCGCAGCCGCTGGATGCTTATGTAAAAAAGCAGATGACCGGCAGTGCAATAGCGGTGGACGAGTTTTTAAGCGGAGCATGGCTCTCGCGCCTCACTGACCTTTTGTCCATGCCTAAAATTAAACGGGACAGCGAAAACGGGGCAGACCAGGCAGCACGTTTCATTTGCAATATTTTATACGAGAAAAACTAAGCAACTGCTCAGCCGCAAACAAACACAGAAAAGAAAAACTACTTCACACAAAAAAATCTTTTTTGTTACAGAGAACACAGGGACCGCACAGAAAACAAAACATATTTAATTTAAAATGTCTTTGGTGAATACTATACTGCTATGCAGTTTTGACAGTTCCTTAATTTACTTCTTTTTTTGAACTTAAACTCTGTGTTCTCTGGTATGTACCGTACGGTACATACCTCTGTGCCCTCTGTGGCTAAATAAATTTTCTCTTGCTTCAAGTCTGTGTAAGTCTGTGGCTAAATATTTACAAAATTTATTGAATTTATAAATGCCTTTTAATAGCATCACGAATGCGGAGTGAGAAAGCCTTATCTCCCATATATCCGACCCTTATAGTTAATTTTGTTGTTGACGTACCGGTAGATTCAGCGTCTATCCAGACTTTCTTGCCGTCTGCTAATACACCTCTTACCTCTGATGTCAGGCCGTCAGACCTGTCTTCAGTAATAGCAATGTTCATATCCCTTAACCCCGCCTTTACAGCCTGATGCACATGCGGTACCGCGGCCGGCATTGTCTCTTCAAGCTTTCCCTTATACCAGATGACACCTGCGCCGCCTGCTGCTGCCCCGGCCAAAAGCGCAACACAGCCCGAGTTTAAAAAACAGAAAACAACTAAGACAGAGATGTAGATGCGTATTTTGAGCATACTCCCTCCTGAAAATATGAAATAGTAGTTACATTCCCCTTTCCGTATTAAATAATTCAAACAAAGTACAGTAAGTATATATTAACCCGTCTATTATTTTCATTAATAAAATCTGCACAATGAGTAGTTTTCTAAGAAAAAATTAATCTTTATTTATTTTTCTCTGTGCCTGCCCCGTTATATGTTTAATATTTTACGGGGTTCCCTGTGGCCTCTGTGGCTAAATAAATTTCTCTTGCTTTAAGTCTGTGTAAGTCTGTGGCTATTCAGTGACTGAGTAGTTTTAGATCTTCCTGACTTAGAAATTATCTCTGTGCTCTCTGGTATGTACCGTACGGTACATACCTCTGTGAACTCTGTGGCTAAATAAATTTCTCTTGAAAGTATGTGGGAGAGGGTCAGCCTTTTTGTTTTTTAGTTAGGGACGGGTATTCCCTCTACAAGAAACATCTTAGAGATTGATTTTTTGCTGGATGTCTCAACTTTCTCAGGGCTACTGATTCCAGCTGTCGTATTCGCTCCCTTGTGACTTTAAATTCATTGCCTACTTCTTCAAGGGTACATGAAGCGCCATCTCCGATTCCAAAACGCCTTTTGAGAATTTCAGCTTCTTTATCAGAAAGAGTATCCAGAATGGTGATTACCTGTCTTTTTAAATCACTCTGAATGCATATATCGAGTGGAGATATTGATGTCTTATCCTCTAAAGAATCTTTCAAATGTATGTCATCTTCGTTTCCAATAGGCGCCTCTAACGAAATCGGCTCTTTACAGATTTTAAGAACTGAACGCACTTTCTTTACAGGAAATCCTGTTCTCTCTGCAATTTCTTCTGCATTCGGCT
>CAYFYW010000507.1:0-5402 GCA_964347425.1 uncultured Nitrospirales bacterium | reverse complement strand
TTTCTCTGTGACCTCTGTGGCTAACTGCAGTTTTTGGGTTAAGAGATTATTTTTGATTCTTCTGTTATGGAGATAGGGCAAATGGTGGAGTCGAAACAATTGTGGGCTCGGGGAAAAAGATGCAAATAAGGTTATTCAAATAAACAAAAAGCATGACATGTCATAAAGCTATGGCGTCACAAAAGTCTGACATGTCATAGGTCGGGGTAATTATATTTCCTCCTTCATAATTTTGTACTTCTCTATTTTTCGGTAGATAGTACGAACGTTTACGCCCAGAAAACGGGCTGCCTTGGATTTGTTCCAGCCGGTTTTTTTCAAAGCCGCCAGCAGGGCCTGTGGACCGATCGCATCTTCCTCTCCGGGGAAAGGGGTTTTTCCCTTAAGATAGTCAGTGAAATAGCGTGGCAGATGATGAGTGGTAATGGTATCCTGGCGGCAGAGGATAAAGGCATGTTCCAGCACATGTTCCAACTCCCTGATATTGCCGGGCCAGGGATAATCCATAAAATTTTTTTTGACATCTTCAGAGACAGCCATGATGTGTTTATTGAACTTACTGTTAAACGATTGCAGGAAATGGTTCACCAGGAGAGGTAAATCTTCTCGTCTATCCCTGAGTGGGGGCAGCTCCACTTCAACGACTTTTAGCCGGTAATAGAGATCTCTCCGGAACTCTCCAATACTGACTTTTTTACTCATGTCCTGGTTTGTAGCAGCTACAACCCTCACATCCACCTTTATCGGACTGGATTCTCCGACCCGCTCAAATTCCATTTCCTGAAGCACCCTTAGTAACCGCAACTGTATCCTCGGTGATAAGTCGCCGATCTCATCTAAAAAGATTGTACCGCCGTCAGCCCTCTGGAAGCGTCCGATCCTGTCCTTAACAGCACCTGTGAAAGCACCTTTGACATGTCCAAAAAGTTCACTTTCAAGCAGTGTCTCCGACAAAGCCGAGCAGTTTACCTTGACCAGGGGTTTATGACCACGAGCACCTCTGTAATGCAATGCCTCGGCCACCATCTCTTTACCTGTCCCGCTCTCACCTGTAATCAGCACGGTCGTCTGGACATCAGCGAGGTCTTCTATCAGTGAATAGATTTTCTGCATCTTCTCGTTTTGGCCGATGATATCATGAAATTGGCGGCGGTCTCTCAGGCCCCGCTCCAGATCGTCAAGGCGTGTCACATCGTTAACCACCAGAACAGCACCTGAAAATTCACCCAGGCTGTCCATGAGCAGGGACGTGTCAAGGCTCACAACCTGTTGCGGGCGGTCCTGGCGATGGCATTCAAGACGATATACTTCAACGGGCTCCTTTTCTTTAAGGATTTTCAAAAGAGCCTCAAGGCATGTTCCATTGCATTTTTTTGACAGGGAACGAAAATTTTTCCCTATCACATCGCGCGAATATCCACAAATGTCTTTAGCCGCTTCATTAACCTCAAGGACCACCAATTCCTTATCCACTGTAATAATTGCCTCCCTGACACTCCTGAAAATCGCCTCAAGGTTTGAGCGGTACTTCTCTTTTTCATCCTGCAGGGTCTTGTACTGCAACGCCCTGTGGGCAGCATAAAGTAGTGTTTCCTGAAACACCGGTTTAACAATGTATTCGAAGGCACCGAGCCGGACCGCATCAGCCACCGTATCAATTTTGGGTTGTCCGGTAATAACATTCACCGGGCAGTGAATATTTCTTTTCCTGACTTCACTCAAGACATCGATCCCGCTTTTATCTCCCAGAATGATATCAACAAATATAACGTCGAAATCCGTCTGCTTTATCAGGGCCACGGCTTCATCATAATTTTTTGCAGTTGATACACTATATCCTTCGTCTGAAAGAAAAGTTTTGAATGTGTATCTGATACTTTCCTCGTCATCAATTACAAGAATCTTTGCCTTCATCGTTTTACTTTGCATTTTTTGTCTTTACCGGTAAATCTATTATAACTTTGGTAAACTTCCCTTCCTGACTTTCTAAAATAATCCTTCCGTCGTGTTCCCTGATAATGCCGTGACTGATGCTTAAGCCTAAACCGGTACCCTCGGCGCCTGATTTTGTAGTAAAAAATGGATTCATGACCTTGTCCAGTATCTCAGGAGATATGCCTGTGCCATGGTCACAAAATGTTATCCTTATATACGGACAATCATTAATGTTCGCTTCCTCTCCAAGGATCTCGAGGATTTTATCTTCATGTATTCCCGGGTACTTCTGGTTCAGGGCGTATCGTGCGTTACTGATGAGATTCAAAAATACCTGTCCAATCTTTTGTGGTTCAACCATAATTTTGGGTAGATCCGGCGGAATATCCACTGTGAGCTTAATGCTTTCCCTGGTTATTTGCGTTACGGTCAGTGCAAGTGCGTCGGACAGAATGTCAAGGATATGGCTTGGACTTTTCTCATCCTTGCTGTCATGGGCAAACGAAAGGAGATTTCTCACAATATCAGAAATGCGGCCACTTTCTTTTATAATTCGACTGGCGATATCGTGTTCTTCACTTTTTTTGTTGCTTTTGTTGATCAGTATCTGGGCATAATTGATAATGCCATTTATCGGGTTGTTTATTTCATGAGCCACACCGGCAGCCAGTTCACCCAGAGATGCCAGATGGCCGGCGCGAATGGCCTCCGCCCTGGAACACTGCCGTTCAACGGTTCTTCCCAGTTCCTCGGCGATTGCGTTAATAAGGTTTCTCTCCTCCCTCGTGAACGGTCCTTCATCCTCCTCCGGTCTTTCTTCAAAGTAGCATACTTCTATAGATCCTATACGGTTCCCGTACAGCATGATATTACTCGTCTGCTTCCAGGGGGTTTCCCTGAAGTTTTCGGTTTTGAATGTTCCGCCTTCCATGGTAATTCGTGCGCAGGTGACCACAGGATACTGCCAGGAAGGAGGGATAAGCTCCACCGTATCCTGTAGTATCTGCTCAATCGGGGCACCTGGATCTCCCACAAGCTTTGACAAGGCATATAGACAGCTCAATTTTTTGATTCTCTCGGTAAGATCAAGAGTACGATTCTGGAGTGCCTCTAATGTCTGCGTGCGCTCGGTGATATCAACAACTACCTCAGTAATTTGATAAATCTTACCATTGTTGTCTTTGATAGGGGATGCGATTAAATAAAAATTTTTATCCTCTCCATTGACCATTCTCATAAATGTATCACTCAGAACTGTTTCCCCGGTTTGCAGTACTTTCAAGGCGGCACATTGGTTCTCGGTCTCTTCAAGATTGAAAAGTTCCCAGCATAATTTCCCTTTAATCTGATGAAAAGGTCCAAACCACTCTTCAGAGATTTTATTTGCGTAGGTAACCCTCGCCTGCTCATCAAGCAGCAGCAACCCGCAGTTTATGAAATTTGTGACATCTTCAAGTCTGCGTTTTTCCTGTAACAATGCCTCCTCTACCTGCTTGCGTTCTGTGATGTCGTCATAAACTGCAACTATTTCACCAGAAGGTAACCTATAGACATAATTTTTTCTCCAACCAGAAATTCTCTGATCTGTGTACAGCGTAATGGGATGATGCTCCGGTTTCCCGGTCTTCCACACCCTCTTGAATACGTCGACTAAACCAAATTCCTTAACTCCGGGGAACACCTGTGTAACTCTTCTCCCGATAAGTTTTTCTTTTTTGATTTTGTCTATTCGTTCTCCGGCCTGATTGAAATCCTTAAAGACAAAATCCTTCCCGTTTTCTACAGCTTCATACACTGCAACCCCACTGCTCATGTAATTAAAAAGCCCTCTATACCGTCTCTCGCTCTCCTCCAGTACACTTTCTATCTTCCTGCGCTCGGTGATTTCGCCTATCAACTTTGCCGAAGTCAATAAGCGACGCTTGGCAATATCAACGATAGAGGGGGGGCGGGATACATAAGCTTTAACATGTTCCAAAATTTCATCAAAACGGACATTATGTCTTTTTGCGATTTGCCTAAGTTTCTTGGAATCCCTGGGAAGATCACCATATCCGAAGTTCATAGATCCTACAATCTCTGCCCCTGCCCAAATCGGAACAGCATAAATACGAATTCCACCGCGACACTCGATATCCATTGGTTGACCCGTCTCAATAGCCAGCTTTGAGGCCTCTGTCCAGCATGACTCGTGACAATGCCATTTACCGCTTGCCAATGCCTCCATGTTATCGCTGGTATTGCACAGTTTGCGTGACGCCTGGTCGAGAAACCTGCACCAGCCCGAAGAAAAAATCCTCAAAGCATAATCCCCATTCTTCTCGTAAACGGCTGCTGAGGTCTCGAGTAAGTCAAGAAAATCGCTCACAATATCAGCGAGCATATCCTCTGTGAGGGAATTCAACAATACACGACAGGTATTAAGCTCGGTCAATTTACCGTAAGGTTGCTCACAGTATTTCCCCTTTATCTTTTCGCCAGTCTTCGGTTTTAAGCTTTTCTGAAGCAACCATTCAATCCGGTATAGCGCTTCCTCAGATTTTTTTTGCCCGGTAATATCGTCTGCTGCTGTTCGACTTTTTTTAAACATACCCCTGGTATTTTTCAGTCGTGTGCCTTCTAAATTGCTATAGGACAGAGGACCATTTTTAACTTGTTTGGCTGATGCCCTTTTTGTCCGGGGAGGGGAAGAAGATTTTTTAGAGACATTTTTACGTTTTTTTGTGATTTTTAATTTTCTGTTCCTTTCAGCCATATAAGATTCTCCTGTTAATGCTCACTAATCAGGAAAAGATATAATTTCCTTTAAAATAGGTCACTGGATGACTTCAATTCATAAAGAAGGAGAACGACAAATTATGATAACCCGCTCAAAAATCTGTTTAAACTTTAATATATCACATATTTACTAAAAAATAGAGTTAAATCACATGAATATCACGGAATGAGTATCTGGTAAGTTACCGTCTTTTTTTGAGTCAGGGGGGGGGACACGCTTCCGAGTATTTTGCAATGGAAAGAAGGTGATGATCTTAATCAAGAAAACAGATGGCATTCCCTCTACAAGAAACATCCAAGAGATTGATTTTTTGTTATGTGTCTCAACTTTCTGAGGGCTACTGATTCAAGCTGTCGTATTCGTTCCCTTGTGACTTTAAATTCATTGCCTACCTCTTCAAGGGTACACGAAGAGTGATCTCCGATTCCAAAACGCCTTTTGAGAATTTCAGCTTCTTTATCGGAAAGACTCTCCAGAATGGTGACCACCTGTCTTTTTAAGTCACTCTGAATGGATATATCCAGTGGGGATATCGATGTCTTATCCTCTAAAGAATCTTTCAAATGTAAGTCATCTTCGTTTCCAATAGGCGCCTCTAACGAAATCGGCTCTTTACAGATTTTAAGAACTGAACGCACTTTCTTTACAGGAAATCCTGTTCTCTCTGCAATTTCTTCTGCATTCGGCT
>CAYFYW010000506.1:0-2124 GCA_964347425.1 uncultured Nitrospirales bacterium | reverse complement strand
CTAGAGGAAGCAGTCCTGGAGGAAACTGAAATAATACTAGAACAGTAAGCTATGATAATTGTACATGCTGGCTAATAATAGACTATTTTTTGGGATAAATGACTGAAGCGTATTTTTTTGTTGGTTCGCGTCTTCAATGCATATAAGAATAATGCAAATAGAGAATATCTTTTTCCAGATTAAGTCAATATTTTAATGGTGAGATGTTTTTGTCTTGATTTTTACTCTATAAGGTGTCAACGATGGTAACTTTGCTAGATTACGGGGCGGGAAATGTAAGAAGTGTTAGAAACGCTATACGGAGACTCGGTTATGATGTTAGAGATGTTTACAGTCCAGATGATATTCAAAATGCTGATAAAATCATTTTTCCAGGTGTTGGAAGTTTCGGAAGCGCGATGGAAATACTATATGACAAGGGATATGTCGATGCATTGAGAAAATACGTTGAGGACGGAAGGGCGTTCTTGGGAATATGTCTTGGCCTACAGACCTTGTTCGAAGGCAGCGAAGAGTCACCTGGAGTTCCAGGTTTGGGAGTTATTAAAGGATATGTTAGAATATTTAAAAATCATTCTATATCCATCCCTCATATTGGATGGAACGGTATTAGGCAAAGGAAAGCTTCAAGATTGTTTTCTGGATATGAGGGGGAGAAACTCTATTTTGTCCATTCTTATCACCCCATCCCAGATGAAAATGATTCTGAGTGGATTCTTACGACAACCGATTACGGAGGAGAATTTGTCAGTGGCGTTCAAAAGGGCAATGTAGTAGCGGTACAGTTTCATCCTGAAAAGAGCGGAAGACCAGGATTAAGGCTTCTCGAAAATTTTCTTTCATCAGATGATATGACGACTGTAAGTGTAGATTATCCACCATCGGAGAAAACGAGGCTTGCGAAGAGAATAATTGCTTGTCTGGATGTTAGAGCAGACGACGAAGGCAACCTTGTTGTAACAAAAGGACACAAATACGATGTAAGAGAAAAAGGGGACGTGAGGAACCTTGGAAGACCCGTGGAACTTGCCAAGAGATACTTCGAAGAAGGTGCTGATGAGATATGCTTTCTCAATATTACCGGCTTCAGAGATTTTCCATTAAAAGACCTGCCGATGTTAGAGGTTCTTAGAAAAACCTCAGAAAATGTTTTTGTTCCCTTGACAATAGGGGGTGGGATAAGAGACTACGCCGAGTCCGAAGGCATGAAATACTCTTCACTAGATGTAGCGTCGGAATATTTTAGGTCGGGTGCCGATAAAATATCATTAGGAAGCGATGCCGTTTATGACGCCGAGCAGCTTATAAATACAGGCAAGAAAACGGGGAAAAGCGCGATTGAGGAGATATCTGAAGTTTACGGTAGACAAGCCGTTGTCATTTCAATAGATCCTAGAAGGATTTACGTAAAGTCTCCGGAAGAGACTGAACACCACACCATCAGAACCGGTGAATCCGGCCCGAACGGCGAGGAGTACTGTTGGTACCAGTGCACAGTTAAAGGTGGAAGAGAGGGTAGAGATATCGATGCTTTTCAACTTGCGAAGGCATGCGAAGAACTTGGAGCAGGTGAAATTTTATTGAATTGCATCGACAGGGATGGCACAACATCGGGATACGATATCGAATTAATACGTGATATTACACACGCAGTTGGAATTCCTGTAATTGCTTCAAGTGGTGTTGGACGTGTTGAACATTTTTACGATGTATTTACACAAACCGATGTTGAGGCAGCTCTTGCGGCAGGTATTTTTCACAGAAGAGAAGTCTCGATTGAAGCGGTGAAAAATCATTTAAGAAGGAGAAAAATCGAGGTTAGATCATTCTGAAGTGTCCCTTTTTTTTAACGCTGTGACCCATAAATGCGAGCCAAAAAGACAAATATGTAAATAGCTTTTATACCATAATGCCATTTAAACACCGAATATTTGGCAATTAGGATGCAAAAAGCATGAATGAAGTTAATCCATTTGATGAGGTTATCGAGCAGCTTGACAGTACAGCGGAGCTGATCGATCTGGATCCAAATGTACTGGAGCAGCTTAAACATCCAAGGAGAATACTGGTGGTTTCTGTTCCAGTAAAGATGGATGACGATCGCATTGAGGTCTTTACAGGTAG
>CAYFYW010000505.1:0-4411 GCA_964347425.1 uncultured Nitrospirales bacterium | reverse complement strand
AATTGAACTCAAGATAGCGGTAGATTTTGCTGATACAATTAAGGATATAGGCACAGGAATCACTGAATTTTGCTACATGTCACCGTCAACATATATTGAGACTAAGAATGAATATAATGTTGAAGTTCTTGTTAAGGCTATTGGTAGAGATGGGAAACCATATCACCATTCGGTCATTATCGCCAGCGAAAAAAGAGAAATCAGACAAATCGAGGATGTAAAAGGCCGTTCTTTCGCATTTGGAGATGAACATTCTACCTCAAGTCACATAGTCCCCAGGGCAATGCTTTATGAAGCCGGAATTGATCTGAAGGACCTGAGTTTTTATGATTACCTTGGACACCATGATGTAGTTGCAAGAGCAGTCCTCAACGGGGAATTTCATGCCGGTGGGATTATGGAATCCGCGGCTGTAAAATTCAAGAATCAAGGATTGCGGCTCATTAAATATTCCTTTGAAATACCCGAGTTTAATATCTGCGTGAATAGAGAAATGACCGAGGAAGAAAAAATATTTCTCAAGCAGACTCTTCTTGAACTGAATAACAGTACCGCTGAGGGGAGAGAAATCCTTCAGGCGATAAACCCAGACTATACAGGATTTGTAGAATCTCAGGATAGTGATTATGACGGGATAAGGAGGATAATGCAAAGACTTGGGATTCTGTAGATCGGGTTTCGCAAATGTAATGCAATGATAGAAAAAAGGTCCCTGGCAGCCAGATTTACAATAAAGCTATTAATTTTACTCCTTGCATGTCAAGGCCTGGGATTTGTCCTCTTTATATTGTTAATACGGGGAGACATGGATGACTCACTTAATGAAAAGGTAAAACAGACCGGGAATCTTTTGGCAACGGTAAGCACAAGAGCTGTTTTAGACGGTGACAGGGCATCATTAAATGTTTATCTGGAGGAAATCTTCAAAGACAAGGATTTTGTTTCCCTGAAAGTTTTTGATACTAGCAAGAACCTTATAGGAGAGAAAACACGAATTATTTCTCGAGAATCTTCAGATAACAGGCCGTTTTATGCAGGTCCTTTATTGAAAAATGAGATACCTCTTTTTTCGGGTGATGAAAGGATCGGAGAGATAGTCGTTTCAGCATCTTCTCAAAAGATAAATAAGAAAATGGTTCAATATGTCTTTTTTATTTTTGTGTATTATGGTATTTTTTTAATCGCTGTTATATTTTTAGTACGGAGTTTTTTAAACAGAGATGTTTCAAAACCTATTTCGGAGCTCGGCGTTGCTGTAGACAAAGTTGGTGTCGGTGATTTTTCTGTTAGGACGCAGCCGTCTGAGAATCTGGAGATAGGAGCCCTAATGAAGGGTTTTGATTCCTTAATTATCTTCCTTAAGGGTACCGTTAAGAAAATGTTCACCACTACGAATAAGATTGTACTGGCAATGGAGCGAATAAATTTAATTATAGATAAAATATCTGAGGGAACTCAGAATCAAACACGTGCTACAGCAGAGGTGATCTCAACCATGGAGGATGCTAAAAAATCTGAAAAGGAGATTTTAAGTGATTCACACGATCTTTCAGGATTTTCTGAAGAGAATTTAGCCTCGCTGATTCAGATGAAGTCGGCATCCGAGGAGATAAGTGAAAGTTCTGAACAGCTTTTGCAGACATCTTCAGATTCGCATTCCGCAGTAGCTGAAATTACGGCTGCAGCAAAAGAAATTGCAAACAGCACCGAAGAACTTTCAGCATCTATGCAGCAGATGGCAGCAGCTATTGAGCAGATAAGCGCGAGCATTCAAGAGGTCGAGAACAATACCAGGGAATCGACCGGTCTTGCATCCAGGGTTAAGGATGTTGCGTCAGATACGGGTATGATAACTGTAGCCAGTGCTATGGAAGGCATGGATGGAATAAAACATTCTGTGGAGAGGGTTCTTGAGTTAGTCAGGGATCTAGAGGCAAAATCAAAGAGCATAGAAAAAGTACTTGTTGTGATAGATGATGTTACCAAGCAAACCAATTTGTTAAGCATAAATGCTGCTGTTCTCGCTGCTCAGGCGGGTGAATACGGAAAGGGTTTTTCAGTTGTAGCTCATGAGATCAAAACACTTGCAGACAGAACAGCTTCTTCTGCAAAAGAGATAACAGATATCATTAAGGGTATTCAGGGCGGGGTTACAGAAGCTACTCGTTTGACTGAGACCAGTAAAAAGATTGTCGAAATCGGGAATACCCACGTTGTAAAAACGGGCGAGGCATTTCGTGAGGTAATGGACAGTGCGCAGAAGTCTTACGAAATGGCCGGTTTAATTCAGAAGGCAACTAAAGAACAGGTTAGGGGGATTGTCCAGATAAAAGAATCGATGGATATGATAATGTCAATAGTTGTCCATGTTAGCAAGGCTACACATGAGAACGAGAAGGGATCAGAAAATATAGTGGGTCTTGCTGTGAAGGTTAAAGAGGTTTCAGAACTCATTAAGAGGGGTATACAGGAGCAGACCTCGGGAATAGAGCTGATTTCAAAAAATCTGAAGCATACAGATGAAAGGATTAAACGTATTGTTAAAGCCACATCAATGCACGGGAAAGTCAGTGAGGAGGTTACGTCTGCCGTAACAAAACTGCAGGATATCTGTAATGATACACTTACAACCACTCAAGAAATGTCGGAATCCTTTAGTGCTCTTTACGTGGAGGTGGAAGAACTGGAAAGTGATTTGAAGGGATTTAAATTTGAGTAGTTATACAGTATTTACCGTTGCGGGTGAAGAATTTGGAATTGAAGTTGACAGGGTTGTTGAGATAGTCAGGCCTCAGAAGATTACCCCCCTTCCTCAGGCACCTCCTTTTATAAACGGGGTAATTAATTTGAGAGGTGTTGTAATGCCTTTGATGGATCTGAGGAAACGTCTTAATGTAGAGCCTTCCTCAAAGCGGGAAAAGGTAATAATTACAAGGATGCACGGAGAAAAAATAGGACTTCTTGTTGACACCGTTAAAGAAATAATAAACATTGACGATAAGCAGTTAGCTTCTCCACCTTCGATTTTTAAAGGACTCAAGCCGGAGTACCTTAGAGGTATTGGTAAAATTGGTGACAGATTAATAGTCATCTTGCATATTGATAACTTACTGACCTCTGAGGAAATGATATTGCTCGATGAACGTAAAGAGGAAGTGTCTTCTGAAGACGTATGAAAAAGAATTTTCATTGTCAAAAAGAAGGAATTAGAATTGTCTAAGGAAATCGAAAAGTTACTCGGTCACACTGATGCAGAGGTCAGAAGGCAGGCTCTCAAAGATTTAGGGAAACATGAGCATGATCTTTCCGTTGTTATTCCCTTCACTGTAAAAAAACTCGAAGACGGGGACTGGCGGGTTCGAAAGACAGCTATAGAGATTCTCCTTGAAATTAAGGGAAAGACCGTAATAGACGCGCTCATAGGCGCTCTTTATCGTGAGGACAATGCTAATGCAAGGAATTCAGCAATTGATGCCCTTGTATCATTAGGATCTGAGGCTACAAACCAGCTTATAGAGGCCTATAAGAATGCGGGCACGGATGTCAGGAAATTTATTATTGATATCTTTGGTAATACCGGGGATTTAACGGGGGTTCCTTTACTGCTGAAGGCACTCGAGGATAGAAATGAAAATATAAGGGCTTCGGCTGTGGAGCATCTTGGCAACATACGCGGAAATGTTTCTGTCATTAACGCTTTGACTGAAGTTCTAAAAAATGAGGATATATGGTTGGCATATCCCGCCGCAAATGCTTTAGGAAGAATTGCTGATGCACGAGCGGTAGATGCACTTGTTTCTGTATTGCCCCTGAAAGCCTTGAGAGAACCCGTGATAAGATCCCTTGGGCAGATTGCTGACGTTCGTTCTCTCTCTTCGATTGCACCGTTTCTTAAAGACAAGTCTAAGACCATTCGAGAGGAGTCCGTGAGGGCAATAGGACAGTTTTTTCTGAAAGGAATCCCCGGAGAAAAGATAGTGGACGGCATGAAAGGGGTTCTTGGCAATAAAGCAAGGGATATCCTGTTACCGCACACCAAAAGTAATGAAAGAGGATTGAAGGTTGCTGCTCTTCTCCTGCTCGGACTTTTCGAAGATAGAAACGCTATCGCGCCCCTTCTCGAAATGTCTATAGAGGAGGACCTTCAAGAACCTGTTATAAGGAATCTGGTTTTTATTGGGAAGGCGAAGCCGAGGTCACTGGTTCGTTTTTTCAGTGTAAATGACGCCTATCAAAGAAGGGTTATATGTGAGGTAGCCGGCAGAGTAAGAGCAGATGTCTTTTTTAAGCATCTTGTTGCCCGCCTGAAAGATGAAGATGGGCATGTAAGAGGTAAGGCAGCAATTGCACTTTCGCATCTGAACAACCCGAAGGCAGTTGCTTATATTAAACCGCTTCTTCTTGACGAGTA
>CAYFYW010000504.1:0-5353 GCA_964347425.1 uncultured Nitrospirales bacterium | reverse complement strand
CATCAGGTTTGAGGGAACAGTATTTTTTAATATGTTTTGACCGCATTCTGGCATTCGAGAAGATGTTGTCTTTCCGGAATCTGTCAACCTGGATTTTCTTTGCCTTCTGTACTCTTGAGCGAATATTTTTGGAATGTTCTCCGCTGACATCCCGGGAAAGTTCTTTGTAAGCGACCGCTGGTACTTCAACATGGATATCTATCCTGTCCAGTAACGGACCGGACACCCTCTGCCTGTAGCGCTGTATCTGTGATGGTGTGCAGGTACACTGATGATGTGAATCTCCCATGTATCCACAGGGGCAGGGATTCATGGCACATACGAGCATGATTGATGCAGGATAGGTGATGGAGCTTGTTGCCCTGGAGATTGTTACAGAGCTGTCTTCAATTGGCTGTCTCAGCACCTCAAGGACGTTTCTTTTGAATTCGGGCAGCTCGTCCAGGAATAAAACACCGTTGTGGGCGAGGCTGACTTCTCCTGGTTTTGGAAACTGTCCCCCGCCGACCATGGCCACATCTGACAACGTATGGTGGGGAGCGCGGAAGGGCCGCATGGCAAGAAGGGGTTTCCCACCCCCGAGAAGGCCTACCACGCTATGAATTCTGGTTGTCTGCAGCGCCTCTTCAAACGTCATATCAGGCAGTATTGTTGGTATCCGTTTAGCAAGCATTGTTTTCCCTGAGCCGGGTGGCCCGATCATCAGGACGTTGTGTCCGCCTGCTGCCGCTACTTCCAGAGAGCGTTTTACATGTTCCTGACCTTTGACATCTGAAAAGTCATCCTGGTAAAGAGAGTTTTCTTTCATCGCAGAATTTATGTCTAAAACCGTTGGGTGTACGGCGTTTGTTCCTCTGAAAAATTCGATTATGTCAGGCAGGTTTTCGAAGCCGTATACTTTGATCCCGCTTGCAACGGCAGCCTCTCTGGCATTCTCTGAAGGAAGAATTAATCCTTTAAGATCCAGATCCCTTGCTTTCATGGCTAATGAAAGAGCGCCTCTTACGGGCTTTATTCTTCCGTCTAACGACAGCTCTCCTGAGATCATGTATCCTTCGGTAGCGCCCCGTTCGATAACGCCCTCTGCTGCCGTTATGCCAAGCGCAATGGGAAGGTCAAAGGCAGAGCCCTCTTTTTTAATATCAGCAGGCGCCAGGTTTATTACTATCTGTTTTAAAGGGAAATTAAAGCCTGTATTTTTCAGAGCCGCTTTTACACGGTCCTTGCTTTCCCTGACTGCTGTGTCTGGAAGACCAACGGTAGAAAAGTGAGGAAGTCCCCTGGAGGTGATGTCTACCTCGACCTCAACAGTATGGGCGTCAATACCAATCAGAGTTGAGCTGAGGATTTTGGAAAGCATGACTCCTCAAATATATACTAACGGAGGGCAGCTTTACAACTATATTTAATATCCCAAGATTAGAGACAGGGAAAGCTGGTAGAGAATTTCTATAACTGACAAATTATTTATTATTCTGTTTTAGCTTTTCAGTTTTTGTGTTTCTTGCCAATTCCGTAACGTCTTCTTTAAAAGGTGTCACATAGAAATTCTGAGACAGCCTTCCCTATCCATAGTATTTGTTCAGTTCTATCTCAATTTTTCGGAATATATCCGGATTTGGTAGAATATGGGCTGTAAAAACACTGCACAAAAGGACATGAAATAATGAATGAGATTTTATCCTTATACGAGCTTAATCAACTTATAAGATCTGTTATTGACGCTGCGTTGCCACAAACATTTCTTGTTACAGCGGAAATAGCATCATATGATGTCAAAAAGCATTGTTTTATGACTCTGGTGGATAAAGATGAAGATGCGATTAAGGCTGAGTTAAAAGCTGTTATCTGGGCTGATAGATATAAGAAACTGTATGATGACTTTAAGAATGCTACCGGAATTGTCCTTTCCAAGGGGATTAAAATACTTTTTGAGGCCTCTGTCAGTTTCCACGAAAGGTATGGTCTTAAACTTAACATTCTGAACATTGATCCTTCCTATACCATAGGAGAACTTGCCTTTAGGAGAAAGGAGATCCTGGAAAGACTCACAAAAGATGGATTTAAGGATAGAAATAAAGAATTGGAATTTCCTCTTGTTCCCCAAAGGATAGGCATTATTTCATCTTCGACGGCAGCGGGTTATGAGGATTTGATGACCCACTTAACAAACAATGCCTATGGTTATAAATTCTCCTGCAGGCTTTTTGAGGCAGTAATGCAGGGAGACAGGGCAGAAGAGTCAATTATCAGCACCCTGCGTAAATGTGCTGAGGCTGCTTCAATTTTAGATGTGGTCGTGATAGTCAGGGGAGGAGGGGGGCAGGCTGATTTACACTGCTTTGACAGCTATGAAATAGGCAAGAGCATAGCATTCTTTCCTCTTCCGGTTATATCAGGCATAGGACATGAAAGAGATATTACAGTAGTTGATGAAGTATCAAACATGAGGGCAAAGACACCAACTGCTGTTGCTGACCTGATTATCACGACGACAAAGGATTTTGAGGACAGGATAGACTCGTTGGCGCATAGTTTAATTCACGGTACCAATAAATTGACATCAGACATAAGGGAAAGAATGTCATTTTTAACAAAACACCTTGAGGGTTTAGTAAGAAATGAGTTGCTGGATAATTTCCATAGACTGAAAATCTTTACGAAAGGATTGCAATATTCTTTAAAACTTGTGCAGTCTCAAAGACAAAGACTTAAATCGGTAGAGAATAATATTAATCATCTTAACCCGAAGAATGTCCTTAAGAGAGGCTACAGCATTACGTATAAGAGCGGCAAGGCTGTCAAGTCCGTATCTGGTGTGCAGATAGGGGACAGTTTAAAGACAATTCTGCATAAGGGGGAGTTAATCAGCGCGGTAGAGAAAAAACATTTTAAATGCTCCCGATTGCACAGAAAAAAATTAAATAGCTAAAACCTAAATTGAGCGATTCAAAATGGTCTGATGTGCAAAGCATGTCGGAGCGAATATAGCGAAGAGTCGATTCGACTTTACAAATTCATAATGTGACTTGCTTGTAGCAGACAAGTATGATATTGGAATTACGTTAGTGCTGTATTTAACCTTTTACTAGAGAAAAGAAGATGTTTAATCCAAATAATGCAGATATTGTTCAAAAAATTATTTAATTCGATGATTTTATTAAAAATAGCTTTATTCATTATATCCCTAAAATATACTGTAATTCCACTATTCAAACGTACATTAAGGTATCGAAAAATTAATTTAGAGGCTACGCCTCAATGAAAGGAAGCTTTTATTATTATATTGCTATACTTCGCAGTATAGCTCGCATTTATTCACAACACCTGCATTATTCTAATCGCCTTGCACATCTCGAAGTGAGTCTATGGTCGAGTCGACTAAACTCCAAGTTGTTCCGACTTTATGAAATTAAATCACTCAATTTAGGTAAAAGCAATCTGTGTAATCAGATTTAATGGACATTAAACCAGGAGGCAATAATGAACGATACACCGGGCTATAAAGATGCTATTCAGGAAATAGAATCAATTGTCGAAGAGATTGAGAATGAGACAGTTGATGTGGATGTTCTGACTGAAAAGGTCAAGAGGGCAACCTTTCTCATCAAGCTGTGTAAAGAGAAATTGAAAACGACTGATACAGAAGTAAAAAAGGTTTTAAAGGAATTTGAAAAGGAAGGTGAGGGATGATTTCATGTCTATTTTTCGACTTATCTGTCATTTAGATGACTGATAGTAGAAAAAAAACTATTAAATCCAGCCAGTTAGTTATGGCATGTATATTGCTTTCAACGAAATATATTATTTACATGCTTTCCCTGTTGAGTGAGCCAAAGCCGTTTACATGGGTGCGGAAAGCAAAGGGGAATGAAGACAGAAAAGAGAGGCCCTGTCGAGCGATTACTGAGTTTGATAAAACTGGCAATCAGTCAATATCTGATATTTTTTTATTTGCTTGTTGCTCTCCTGATTGGCATCTCAGAGGTATCCTCTGCTGCATGGACAATTGAGACAGTGGACAGTGCAGGAGATGTAGGCTTATATACTTCCATAGCAATGGACTCATCTGCCAAGATCCATCTCAGCTATTATGATGATACTGACTATGACCTCAAATATGCGACGAATGCCTCAGGATCATGGTTTGTCGAGACAGTGGACAGTACCGGGATTGTTGGCTCTTATACCTCTATTGCAATAGACTCATCGGACAACGTGCATATAAGCTATTTTGATGCATCCAGCAGTGCCCTTAAGTATGCAACAAATGCCTCTGGTTCCTGGGTGACTGAGACGGTAGACGGCGATATCGGGCAGCTTGGAGGCTACACCTCTCTAACCATAGACTCGTCCGGCAAGGTGCATATCAGCTATTTTGATTACAAGGACAGGGAAATCAAGTATATGACCAATAAGCTTGGTTTTTGGCTGATTCAGATAGTGGAAAGCAATATCGACGTGGATGGTTATACCTCCATAGCCGTAGGCTCATTAGACGATGTTCATATTGGATATTATGATTCTAAAAACGCTGATCTCAAGTATGCTACGAACACATCCGGTTTATGGGTGACCGAGATTGTGGATAATTCCGGAGATGTGGGATTGTATCCCTCGATTACAATAGACATATTTGGGAATGTGCACACAAGTTATTATGATTCCGGTGGTGCTGACCTCAAGTATGCTACAAATGATTCTGGATCATGGGTGACTATGACCGTGGACAGTTCTGGAGATGTAGGTCTGTATACATCAATTGCCAGGGACATGACTGGTAATGTGCATATCAGTTATCATGATGCAACTAACCATAAACTCAAATATGCAACGGACGCTTTAGGCCCCTGGTCGAATACAACAGTGAACAGTACAGGAGATGTGGGCCTGTACACCTCCTTAACCGTAGACACGCCGGGTAACGTGCATATCAGCTACTATGATTCTGCTGACCGTGACCTCAAGTATGCGACCAACGCAGTTGATCGTACCCTCACAATCAGCAAATCAGGCACGGGAAGCGGTATCGTGACTTCCAGTCCTTCCGGGATAGACTGCGGAGCGGATTGCGTCAATGATTATTTAAGCGGTACAGTGGTCACCCTGACAGCGACCCCCGATACCGGATCTACCTTTAGCGGCTGGAGCGGGGATGCGGGCTGTGATGATGGACAGGTGACCATAGATGCCGATAAGGGCTGTACAGCGACATTTGAGCTTTCATATACCCTTACTGTTGCCAAATCAGGCATGGGAAGCGGCACCGTCACCTCCAGTCCTTCCGGGATAGACTGCGGAGCGGATTGCGTCAATGATTATTTAAGCGGTACAGTGGTCACCCTGACAGCGA
>CAYFYW010000503.1:0-4726 GCA_964347425.1 uncultured Nitrospirales bacterium | reverse complement strand
CTATAACTCCTTTTCTGAGCGCAGCTTTTAGAATTTCAGGCTCTAGATCTTCTCCTGATAGATATTTATTCATAATGACATCGTCAAAATCAGATAGCGATTCAATCATTTTCTCCCTGTACTCAAGGGCCTGAGGAAGAAGTTCCTGGGGTATATCAGCTTCCATAAACTCTGACCCTAACGTTTCATCATCAAACAGATAAGCCTTCATGGTAACGAGATCAATAGGACCTCTAAATGCATCCTCTTTACCTATGGGGATCTGCACAGGAACCGGGTTTGCCCCTAATCTCTCAATCATCGATTTAACACTCATAAAAAAATCTGCTCCAACCCTGTCCATCTTATTTATGAATGCAATTCTTGGAACCTTATATTTGTCGGCCTGTCTCCATACAGTTTCTGACTGTGGCTCAACACCGGCAACAGCATCAAAAAGTGTAACAGCGCCGTCAAGTACCCTTAATGAGCGTTCAAATTCTATTGTAAAATCAACATGTCCGGGTGTATCTATAATATTTATTCTGCAATCTCTCCAGAAAGACGTAGTTGCAGCAGAAGTAATTGTAATACCTCTCTCCTGCTCCTGAGGCATCCAGTCCATAACTGCGGTGCCCTCATGAACTTCCCCCATCTTATACGTAACCCCCGAGTAGTAGAGGATACGCTCTGTAGTCGTAGTTTTCCCTGCGTCTATATGAGCCATAATCCCGATATTTCTTGTCTTTTTCAGAAGAGTCTGTGCCAATGTATTTCCCTTTTCTTACCATCTATAGTGGGCAAAAGCCTTATTGGCCTCCGCCATCCTATGGGTATCTTCCCTCTTTTTAACAGAAGAGCCGGTTTTATTTGCTGCATCCATCAGTTCGGCAGCAAGTTTCTCTTTCATTGATTTTTCCCCTCTTTTTTTGGAAAAACCCAGAATCCATCTAAAGGCCAATGCTATCCTTCTCTGGGTCCTGATATCAACGGGGACCTGATAGGTGGCTCCCCCAACCCGCCTCGATTTAACTTCAACAATGGGCTTGACATTCTCCAAAGCGGTCTTAAACACTTTCAGAGGATCGCCTCCGGTTTTCGCCTTGATAATATCAAATGACCCGTAACATAATTTTTCCGCGGTAGATTTTTTACCATCTCTCATTACCGACTTAATAAACTTGTTCACAAGTTTACTGTTGTACCTGGAATCTGGCAATATTTCTCTCTTATCAATTACCCTTTTTCTTGGCATATCTTATTACCTTGACTACTTAGGCCTCTTGGCGCCGTACTTTGACCTACCCCGTCTACGGTCAGCAACGCCAAGGGTATCGAGGGCACCCCTTACGATATGGTATCTCACACCTGGAAGGTCCTTTACTCTGCCTCCTCTAATGAGAACAATCGAGTGTTCCTGGAGGTTGTGACCAACACCCGGGATATAAGCAGCAACTTCCATCCCGTTCGTCAGTCTTACTCTTGCAACTTTTCTGAGCGCTGAGTTAGGTTTCTTTGGAGTAGTTGTATAAACTCTTGTACAAACCCCCCGCTTCTGGGGACACATCTTCAACGCAGGACTCTTTGTTCTATTGAGTACCTTCTCTCTACCATGATTTACAAGTTGAGATATTGTCGGCATTTTACTCCACTTTATACCAAAATTTTCTTTGCTAATGCCAAAGAATTATTTCTTCAGGGAAAACTTAAAAAGTTTATCAGGGAAAAACTTTTTTGTCAATAGGGGTTAGGGCTTTTTTTCGTTAAAAAACCTTTACCATTATTGATTACTGCCAGAAAAATCCAAGGAGAACTGTAAAAACAATCCCCTTAATCAGCTCTGTATCGCCAATTTTCTTAAGCTTCTCTTCCCTCATCCGTGAGACAAATAGAATGTTTTCAAGAAGGGGCAGGAGCATAATAACTGAAATATTTAGACAGTAAAAGAAAACAAACGATGCTGCACAGTAGACGATCATCACCAATCTGTATGCGAGAGTCTTTTTTATTCTCGCTCTTACCTTAAAAACACCTGCCCCAAAAAATATAAAAACAGCGAGATAGAGACGCAATGACATCTCGTTTGTGATCACAAAATAAACAATTGGCGCAGACAGAGTCAGAAGGGCAAAACCATTTAATTCCGTCAAGAGATGATGTTCCTTTCCGTATGCCAGTAAAATCGCGTAACTTATAATGAACGGGGAAAAAATTAAAAATGAGTTTATACCTTCAATCATAAACGGAATCAATAGAGAGAAACCTGCCAAACTGAAAAAGAGAAGCCATAGCAGGTGTTCCCTGTCCTGTCCTTTCGACATTAAAAAAGATGAAAGAGGGTTTTTGGAGTTGACAAGAAACGCAAGTCCCAGGACAGTGAGCAGGGTATCAAGAGAAAAATCTCTTTCCGTATGCCAGGGGCGTGTTAACAGGCCCGCTGTAATGCCCCCTGAACAGGAAAAAATAAAAACAGCCCATGAGCCGTATTCTTTGACAATTGGGACTTTCATGACTAAAAACAGAAGATCACCGAGAAAGACACATGATTACCAGGGATACATCATAACTGACCGCGGGACTTTAATCTCAAAGCAAACCCGCACATATTGACAGGCATAAGATCAAATGCCAAAGTCAAATGAACGATGAATAATTACATCCCCGATCTAAAGCACCCGGTTAATTCAATAGATTATTCAGTCATTAAAAAAACGACTCAATAACTTAATAACTTATTACTAATATATTAAATGACTTAATTACCCCTTCTTTTAATTATTAGAATAGGCATTTGCCGGACTGGATTTAGCTTGACATTCGAGCTTTCCAATCCGATATTGATTAGTATAAGATCATAAGTCATATATGTGCTATGAGCTGAATCATATACGACCCTAATAGTCAGACAGATTTCACTGTAATACAGTTTTCCTTAATCTCATCCTTATTCAGCATACCAACAATAAATGAATCAACAAAAGGAAGTTCTCTCACGTATTCCACGGCTCTCCTTGCCTCATTCCCGAGTTGGCCTTCAGCTAACACTTTCATTCCCACAACACCTTTTGATTGAGCATGTATTATCCCGAGAGTATCTTCCGCTTCTTTACGGTCATTCACTGATACCCGCTGGGATCCGGGTTCAGAACGCACTGCTGATATAATCCTTTTAGGGAGAAGAAGTTTTGCAGACTTCTTTAACCATGAAACCGATGCGAGCTGGTCATAGATCCCGAGACTGGCGGTATCCATACAGAGTCCGGCACAATTTATCCTGGCCCACACCAGATCAATCTCATCAATCTTCGCGACGGCTTTCAAGGCGCTCAATCCATGAGATGACAGACCCACAGCACGCACCTTACCCTGCCTTTTTAATTCAAGCAGTGTATCAAGGGCACCAAATCTTTTTTTTAACTCACGCTCCGTCCTTACCCCGTGAGCCAAACAAACATCAACGTAATCTACATTTAGTTCTTTAAGGGAAATATTAAAATCCCTGATGGTATCCTTTTTATGAGAGGTTATAAGCTTTGTCGCTATCACAACATCTGAGCGTTTGACCTGTTTTAAAGCTTCTCTGATATGAGAATGGGTCTCGTATTGCACAGCCGTATCCCAGAAGTCTATACCATTATCAAAGGCATAAACGAGAAGTCTGGCCAATTCTTCTCTGCCCATTAATGCCTGTGCACAATGGCCTGAGGGATGCGCCGTCCCCGTTCCAATTCCAAGCTTTGACACCTCAATGCCGGTTCTTCCAAGTCTTACCCTTTCCATGTTGATATTATATCTCTAAATGACTTTTTCTTATAAGCAAAATTTTAGAGCTTTGGATAAGATCGAAACAACTCGATCCCGAGGGGGCTGAGGGAGATTTTAGAGGGGGACAAGGGAGGGATAAATATGATATATCTAATTAAATATGGGCCGGAAAAAGAAGCAAGAGAGTTATCCGGCTTCACTACCCCTTTTGAGTTCAAGTTCAGTATCATTGATAGACCGCATGAGAACTATTGGCTTACCGTTTTTTGTTACCACTATCTCTTCTCTGGTTTCTTCAAGCTCCTTAACGACTTGTGTAGCTTTCAGCCTCAGTTCACTTACCGTGATAAATTTCATTGTTTTACCCTGCCTCCATCCTTTTCATAGATTAAGATGCAAAAGAAACACTTTATAAGCTAACAAAATCAAATTTTGTACAATACTATAAGACAAAAGAGTCAAATACGGACGAAAACTACTATCTCTTGGCTACTGAATATTTTCACAATTATTTATGCAAATATTCATGATATTTTTTTACCATAATTTTAGTAGTTTGTCAAGTCTATTTACAATGTTATTGTTAATGGTTAATTTTTTGCAACAGTTCACCGCTGAGGTTCCCTTAAAATATCAAACATACAACGGGGCAGGCGCAGAGGCCGGAATCTCGGTCAGAATCGATCCCGATGAATCGAACCGAGACGCGGAGAAGAGACTAAAGTTGAAAAATTGAGAGGATTTCAGCGGTGAGGGAGTCTATTTTATTTCTCCAATTTATTTCTCCAAAATCTTAACTTTCATCTCCATCCTGTCAACAGGATTATCCCGCCTATCCCTCGGCTGACTTACTATTCGGTCTGCCGCTTCCATTCCAGAAACGACCTCGCCAAACACAGTATATTGTCTGTCAAGAAAAGATGCGTTAGCCACGCAAATGAAAAACTGGGAACCTGCGCTGTCAGGATGAGCAGACCTTGCC
>CAYFYW010000502.1:0-3324 GCA_964347425.1 uncultured Nitrospirales bacterium | reverse complement strand
TATCCCCACAAGAGCATTACTTACCAGGTTTCGGTATTGTTGCTCGGAATTTTTTAGAGCCTTCTCTATCCGCTTACGCTCGGTGATGTTCCTCGCAACCTCAATGCCTGCTATGATTTTCCCTTTCGAATCCCTTAATACTGATGCCGCAATTTCAAAATGTTTTATGCCATTGACAGTAGTTGTGCTCCTTTCAGTTGTGTGAATCATACCATCTTCAAATGCCGATGTTAAAGGACAGCCTCCACACCTGTGCTCCCTGTGTTCGTATGCCTCGTAACAGTACTCACCGACATGGTCTCCAATAATGTCTTTTGAAGATTTGTTCTGGTATAATATTTTATAATTTATATCCTGAATGCTCATGGCATCACCAATGGCTTCAATAACTCCTTGTTCTGCCAATTCTTTTATAATTTGTTTTATAGACTTATTTTTCATATGAAATTCTGGGCGTCAGGTCTTATATTTTAACATTTTAAAGCTTCCGGGGTCAGCCTTATAAATTGAGTTTTCCCCTTCCACTTTTCCTACACCGCCCAACGCCTGCCCCGTATGAGACGGGGCGGAAATGCCATTGTACTTGTGCCGTTCTACGGTACGGGACGCCCCGGGTCTGTCCTCAGAATTAAATGATGAATAAATCAATGATCACACACATCCCCACAGACCTCTTCATATTAGAGCATGATAGAAGGTTCCCATACGAACTGGAATATTTTTTAACAGAAAATTGTACAAAAGTTACATTAATAAGTTGTAACTCCGTATTTTTCACGTAATTTCTCTTTGATTGATGTTGCAATAGGATCGAAAAAACCTGGCATATAGTGACTTACGCTCAGAGATTTTGAATAATAGTATATAGCTCTTTCTCTGTCCCCGATTCTCTCATAAATCGATGCAAGACTATAAAGCGGCATCGGTAAATATGGGTTCACTTTAGTCGATTTCTGCAAAAGGTACATAGATAATCTCACATTATTTCGCTTGTAGTATTCCCATCCGAGATTGTTAAGTGCAAAAGCTGAACGCGGGCTCACACGCACTGCATTGGTATATAGGGTGAATGTGGAATTCCAGACCTTGTTCTGTTTCCACGTTAGTGCGCCGAGCGTCAAAATGAGAATAAGCAAAGCGGCCACTGTTGCCAACCGAAACCTTGAGTACGAGCGGTACAAAAATAAACCAGCAAGAATGAAAAATCCAACGGATGGTGCATAAAGGTAACGATCCGCAGCAAGATAAGACAGTGGGAGCAGGTTGAAAGGAAAAAAGGCAGCGAGCCAGAATAATGAAAAGAAAATGACAGATTGTCTACGGAAAGTAAGATACAAACTCAGAATATAAAGCATTACAATCAGAATTGCCGATAATACCCAGGGATCCAACCATGATTCAGGGACAGGGTATACGTATTCAACGGCCAGGTTAAGAGGGAAAAACATTTTTGACAACATAAAAACCCATGATTTCAGGATCATGGAATACCATGTTGAGAATTCCGAGTATGTGAAATGATTTGCATGCACAATCAATGACAGATGCATCTTTCTTTTAACATTTTCTAATCCTCCTATGTGACCTAACCAGACAAGAGCTATCACAATACCGGTTGCCAAAACCAGCAACGTAATCAGAGGATACCTAAGAAGCAATCGCTCTTTGCGATCAACAAAAGTCAGTTCGTAGGCAAGGAATATGAGCGGGAGGACTACAGCTATCTCTTTCGCAAGATAAGCAATGATTGCCAGACTGAACGAACCGGCTACCCAGAAAGCCCTGTTCCTGTTAACGTCAAAACTCTTCATATAAACCAGAATAGAAAAAAGACTAAATGCTAGAAGCAGACTTTCTTTGCGATGCGAAATATTGGCCACCACTTCAACTTGAATTGGATGGACCAGAAAGAGAAGCGAAGATATCCAGGACACTATTCTATTGCCGGTGAGACGCCGTATGAGGACAAAAATCAAGAATGCATTGAGGCTATGCCAGAATATCTGTTGTATATGATACCCCATTGGATTTAATCCGAAAAAAGCGTAGTCCAGCATGAAGGTGATTTCACCGAGAGGTCGCGTAGGATACGTGTTTGTCAAAAAGGCATTAAATGACTGAATATCTGGATTGTTTACGATGACAGGCAAGTCGTCCATTGTCCATTCATTGGTAAATGTGTTGGCGAAGATACAGTACGAAAGGACAATGAATATGAGAAAAGTCAGCGTCAGCTCTCGCCGTTCATCAGTAAATGAGAAGTTTGATTTTAGCATCCTTTGCTGCAAGGGGGGTCAGGTCTTGTATTTTAACATTTAAAGATTCTGAGGTCAGACTTAAAAATTGAGTTTTCGCCTTCCACTAAACATGCCTCTAAACACACCTTATACTGTAATTTATACTGTAATCTTTACGTGAAGGTAATAGCCCAGCTTGCGAAAGGCCTCTACCCATTTTTGGCGGGTGCTTTCCCCTTTTACTGCTTTGTTCTTCAGAGTTTTGAAAAGCTTTTTCCCGATAGAGAAATAGATGTTCTGTGCTTTCCAGAGGTCAAGCTCTACGGGCAGCATTCTCATGATCTTTAATGTGCCATCTATCTTTTCAATCAGTCCGGTATCTTCCGGTCTGAGGGACAATTCTTCCATATAGGCGTTTATCCTGGAGCTGGCAACAAATCGTATTGCTGCGGCATCAAAATCTATGGACCATTTTTTTACCTCGCCTATGAGGTTCTCAAGTTTCTCTGTATTTATGTCCCTCTTTTCGTCAAGAATCCTTTTCAAATCCCTGTTTGTGATATGCTCTGCGGCCATTGTAAAAGGTTTTGGAACCTTGATATGGAGTGTTTGAAGAAAATTCATAATATCGTAGTAATTATCATATATCTGTCGACACGATGCCTCAATGCCTTCATAGGTTAACTGCAGTATCTGGTGGATAACCTTTCTCTGCTCATCCCGGAAGAGATGGGAGAGTGAAAAAATATTTCCTCCAAAGTGTTTGTTTATAAGCTCAATGACACCAGGGATCTTTTCCTTGTCAAAGGCTTTTCTTATCTCATTCTTCATGACCGAGTATGCTTTATCACCGGCAAAATCTCTCACCCCTGCAGTGACATTGTGGTAAGCAGAGCGTAACACGGCAAAAATAATCGTCATTTCGTCCAGGGTGATTTCAGAGATTATCCGGGCCTTTCCCATAACAAGTTTGAGCTTATCGGCCTCCCGAATGTCATGGTCTTGTCTCTTTGCCGTGTAGCAGAATATTTTCGTCTCTTCAGGATATTCCTGAAATAGAGAGGATATACTATAGTGTGCCCCGACT
>CAYFYW010000501.1:0-2280 GCA_964347425.1 uncultured Nitrospirales bacterium | reverse complement strand
AGCTTGTGAAAAGGAATCTTGAGGAGCTCCTGAAGATATCTATAGAAAGGCCAAAGCACCATCAAAACATAGCTGCTATAGGTGCGGCATTAAAAGGACTGGAGGAAAACAATGACTTTGTTTTTGATTTTGAGCAGCTTGAAAAAGTGAGCGAATACAGCAGAGAGAACAGGCAATACGCCCCACCTCTATTTGAGTCCCTTGCGAGGGTCAGGGAAAAGAATGAGAGGTTGAAAGAGGAAATACACAATGGAACAGAGGTCGTAATTGGTATAGATGGAGGAAGCACGACAACTAAAGGAGCTTTAGTTGAATTGAGAACGGGCAGATTGCTTGACAAACTTTATATTAAAACTCATGGTAACCCTGAGGAGTCACTGAAGCGCGTGATAAAATATCTAAGCAGAAACAGGGACAGGGTGGTTGTAAAAGGCGTCGGTGCGACTGGTTCAGCAAGAAAACTATATGAGAAGATTTTGGTAAGCAAGAAGAAATCTGAGGAACTAACAGCGAGAGGCATCGAAATCACAGATATGATAACAGACGAAATCACCTGCCATGCTCTTGGTGTCAAACACTATAATTCTGACATTGATACCATTTTCGAAGTAGGCGGTCAGGACATGAAGTTTACGAGTTTCAGCAGAGATGGAACGGTCAAAGAAGCGAAAATGAATTACAGCTGCCAGGCAGGTTCCGGCCAAACTCTTGAAAATATGGCTGATGTTATAAATATGAATGTAGAGAGTTCGTTGCAGGAAGCTGCATTAAGAGCGGAGAGAGTTCCAATAATCGACTCTACGTGCGGTGTATTTATGGAGATGGATGAAAACAGGCTAATCGCAGAGGGCTTCGACAGAGAGGAAATATCCGCTGCGATACTGAGAGGAACAGCTGAGAGTTATTATTACAAATTTGTCGGCGGCTCTCAGCATGTTGGTGAGAGGTGCTCGGCCCAGGGTGGTCCGCCATTAGGAAAAGCGTTTCTTACTGCCCTGGCACAAGTGACGGATAAGGAAATCGAGGCATATCCCCACAGGGAGATGTTTGGTGCGTGGGGACAGGCTTTGGATATTATTGAAAACATAAAACGATTGGAGCAGCAGAATAAAAGCTATGAATCCGCTTTCAGGGGCTGGGACCTGGTGGATATGCCGTTTGAGAAACAGAAGGTTTCCTGCAAAGAATTGTTTAAAGAGGGCTCTTGTGGAGTAAGAGACTGTCAACTGGAAATGTTTTCTATTGAAGAAGATAAAATAATTACAGGGGGCTTCTGTCCAAGAGGTAACTCAGAAGCGGTTCTCAAGCCGAAAACAAACTATGTGGAGAAATACCATAAGATATATGAAAAGCACTTCAAAAAGCAGGGAAGCTTATTACAAGATTTCTGTTCCGAAAAAAAAGCTGTAAAGTCGATAGGGACAGTTGGTATTAAGAGAAGTACGGCGACACTTGGAGAGAAAGGCATTTGGAGTGCAGCTTTACTGAGGAAGCTTGGCTTTTATCCTCTGGTCTCGCCCGGAAGCAATGAAGAAATAGCCAGGATAGGCGTTGATAATTCTCGGACAGACTTCTGTATAGCGCGGAAACTTGCAACGGGCCATGCTATGATATTAAATGAAAGTCCTCACGTGGAATACTTATTTAATCCAAGTTTTATTGAGCATAACAAGGAAACCCCTCCAGACCTAAAGTACTGTATCTATACAGAATCGGAAGGTTATATTCTAACTGATGTTCTTTCACTGGACGAAAGACAGCAGATCAATCCTATTTTACACTTTGGTGACGAGAATTTTCTTGTCGATTGTATTGATGCTGAGTTCAGAAGATTAGGATTTGCGTTTTCGGATAGAAAGATTAGGGACGCTGTTAGGTATGCAGAGAAAGCGGAACAGGACTTCAGGGATGATTTATACGGAGAAGGAGATAACTTCCTGAAGAAGGTTGAGAAAAGTGGCGCAAAGGCATACGTTGGCCTTGGGCGGGATTATGTGCTACTCGACCCTGAGGCAAGCTCAAACTCCGGGACAATGTTTTCGCAAATTAGAGGTCTGCACTACATTCCTCAAATCTTTTTGGAACATAAATTTATGGATGTCCCTATTGATGAAATAGCGGAGAATGAATTTTGGGTCCAAAGCGTGAAAATCCTAAAGGCAAGTATTTTCGTGGCAGGCACTCCGAATTTATTCGCCATACGAATGATGAATTTTGGTTGCGGGCCAGATAGTCTCAAGATTTATCAAGAGGAGAAAATTCAACTGGCTGCCAAGAAAC
>CAYFYW010000500.1:0-4646 GCA_964347425.1 uncultured Nitrospirales bacterium | reverse complement strand
TATCAGTTAAGAGTGGTCAGTTGTCAGTGAAAAAAAAGAAATGCAACCTTTATGGCTTTTGTGTGGCACTGAAAGGAGATAAACCATCCTGCCCAAGGGGATTTAGTTTTTCTACTGTGTTATACAAAAATCTTCGCTATCATAGTATATCTGAGCCATATCTATTGTGCCGTTCATAATCAGATCAACTCCGAAATAGCAGGTATAACAGCCTGTGGGCAAACCTGACGTATTCAATACCTCATAAGGATTTAGGTCAAACAATTCCCCCTGATACGTGACACCTTGACCACGGAACCAGTCGTTTTTACCGGCATCATAGTAATACCAGCCAAAAGGTGTATCACATAAAACCCACCAGTCTCCGGGCTCGCCTGCGTGGCTCCCGTCCTCCAGTGTAACCGTGATTGATAGCGTATCGTCCTGAGGTATTGTTACAGCTTCGTTGCCGTTGACCTCTATGTCGGGAAAGGAACCGCTGACTTCTTCAGCATTGTAGGCAAACAAAAGGCTGCTCGAAGAATACTCATTAATTCCATTGGCAAAGGTTCTTGCATACGTGCTGAATTCAATGCTGATTTTATGTCCAACCGTAGTATCAATATAGAGCATTTCCGTGTCACTCTGGAGGGTATTAAAAAAGAGATTTTTTGTATCCTCTACGTCGTCTATTCTTATCCACACATCCTGATAGTCATAACTGTTTACCGTATAGTCATAGGAAAACCTCAGCACCGGTTTGGTTGCGGTATAAGTCCCTGAAAAATTCCCTCCTGCATCCGCGGTATAATCTCTGAAGCCGCATGAAAACACGGCAGTCGCAATATTCATGAAAGAGTCGGTTACCTCACTGGAACTGTCCGACCCATAATTCCCATATGTAACATTTGCAAAAGCAGTAACAGGGAGCGGCGGCCCAAAATTCTCCTCCTCATCGTAAAACTCGTTAATAATCGCTGCCCCAGCATATGCCTTGAATTGAACATGGGACCACGGCACTTTCTCAGCATGTGATGCTGATGAAAGAAAGAGAAGAACCATGAGCGAATGAATTACGGGAAGAAATGACCTCACTCTCATAGCGTCGCACCACCGTCGCCTCTTAAACGGTTCAGTGTTGTCGGTGGATAGTTGTTCATTTTCCTTGATCTGAATTTTTCCAAAGAAGGAAGATATTAATATTTATTTTAACCTTCACGCTATAGAATGTCAAATGATGATGCATCATGATGACAAGTTCCTTTACCTGGGGGCAAACCCATAACTGGAAATCTTGTAAACCCCTTTCTTAAGGGATTATTTCAGAATCAAACCAACCACAAATATAATGGCTCCCGCAATGGTGCCCATTGTCTGTTTGTAACCAAAACCCGGCTCTCCAAACCCCAGGAAATCGGCCAACGGAGATAGGGTGAAGATAATTATCCCAACTACGAGCAAGATATTCCCTGCTTTTTTATGTTCTGCCATCAGATACCTCCTCCCAGAATAAATCTGTTCTAATTTTGACTATTTGAAGAAGCTGTTGTCAAGAAGTTCTGGTAACAGTCAAAACGGTATACCATTTTATTGCACCGCAAGACCTGACCCGTAGATTGAAATTTTTTCACCATTTGACAACAATGACACATATTGTTATGTTCAAACGAGGGAGTGTTGCCGAGGTGAAATTGTTGTAACCTTGCCCTAAATTGTATGGTTTTTGTATAGTAAACAGAGAGAAGAATAGGAAAAAACAGATTAATGGCGGCGTACCCAAGTGGCTAAGGGAGAGGTCTGCAAAACCTTTATTCAGCGGTTCGAATCCGCTCGCCGCCTCCAAAAGCTCTACGTACTTAAGGGTTACATAGAAAATCGTAGGCTGTACAATTCGAAAAGTCCGCCCAATGGATAACGATAAATTCCCAAATTACAAATTCCAAATCCATCCTCCGTAGTAGTGCTACTGCGGAGGATGGGTAAATTTCAATTACCGATTAACAAATGTTCAAAACTAATCAAAAACATTGAGACTTGTTTCTGTGTTTTGGTCATTAGTTCATTTAGTCATTGTTCTTGTTTGGTTATTGAATATTGGAAATTGGAGCTTATTTGTTATTTGCAATTTCAATATATCGTACAGATTGATGTTTGGATATGAGACTGCCACTGTAATGAAGGAGTTCAAATGAACGTTATTGCATTCTTGGGAAGCCCGCGGAAAGATGGGAACACCGAGATCCTCTTAAAGGAGGTTATCAGGGGGATTGAAGATTCCGGATATGACGTTAAGACCTTTGATTTGAACAGTATGAATATCGAGCCCTGTCAGGACTGCGGCGGATGTGATGAAACGGGTGAATGTATTATCCATGACGATATGGATGATGTATATGAAGCCATAAGGACTGCTGACAGAATTATACTCGCATCACCAATATTTTTTTTCGCTCTGAGTGCTCAAACAAAAAAAATGATAGACAGGTGCCAGTGCTTATGGTGTGAGAAGTATATATTAAAGAAACCTGTTTCGGGAGGTAAATTTGGCAGGAAAGGACTGCTGCTTCTTGTTGGCGGGATGAAGAAAGAGATAGGGGCCCGGTGCTCTGAATCATGTGCCCAGGCTTTTTTCAGAACTATAAGTGTTCCGGAACACAGCACATTGAGCTTTCTCGGTGTCGATAAAAAAGGTGAGATACTTAACCATCCGACTGCCCTTCAGGAGGCATACAGTGAAGGGAAGAGACTGGTAGAATGAACAAAAACTGTTTTGTTACGACTTTTTCTCAAATTCAAAGTCCTTTTTGATGGTTGCGTAACCACGTTAATTTATTGACGCATATAGCTTATTTTGATATACTCATCATTGTGGAGAGGGACAAAAAAGAGAACTTAGAAAAAAATTTCTCCTCGATGAGAGGAATAAACAAAACTCTTTTCTCCACTCTTTATCAATTCAAAATCAAGACACCTCGCATTCAGAAGATACCGGGCCTTATCTTTCCCGATCACATTCACTTACTATTACAACATGCTCTGAGTTTAGAATCTTTTTTTTCCTCATGCGACAATAATTCCGGGCGTAAGATAAGGGGATTCTTTTATGAAGTCTGTCCTTGTTGTTGATGATTCAGCCACTACCAGGGCTTTGATAAAGTCAACAATTGAAGGGATAGGTGACATAAATACGGTTGAAGCCTCAACAGGTTTTGAAGCCTTGAGATTGTTACCCACGCAACCTTTTGATCTTTCTCTTATAGATATCAACATGCCTGATATGAATGGTTTGGAATTCATTAATTTCGTAAAAAATAATGATAAATATAAAGATATCCCTGTTGTTATAGTGTCGACTGAAAAGAGTGAAGAAGATAAAAAACGGGGAATGAAATTGGGCGCTTCTGCGTATATAACAAAACCTTTTAAGGAAGAAGAACTTCAAGATATTGTCAAGAAGGCATTAAATTTGTGAAGACATCGAAAAAAGATTTTATTGCAGAGGCGGAGGATATTGTTGAAAATATCAATAATTATCTGTTAGAACTCCAGAATGCTTTTAATCCTGATATACTGAATTCAGTCTTTCGCTCTGTTCATACCATGAAGGGCCTCTCGGGGCTTTTTGGTTTCAAAGGCATAACTGACCTCAGCCATACTTTAGAGTCACTCCTTGATGATTTACGATTAGGGAAAATTGAATTTACCGATGAGACGATTAATTTTATTTTTCAGAATATAGATATTCTAAAAAATCTTATAGCTCAGGTAAGTGAGGATAAAGAGGTCGAAGATGCAGGTGATGCCATTAAGGAGATTGAGTCGTTCAGAGACGCAGCGAAGTCTAAAAATAAAGAATTACCTCTTGAAGAACTTGCAATAGACCCATCAATTTTGAAAGTTCTTTCTGAGTATGAGGAACACCGCCTTAAAACTAATGTAAAAGAAGGGAAAGGGATATATCTTGTCAAGGTGATTTTTGATCTCACACACTTTGCCCCCGGGCTCGAGAGTCTCAATTCTGCTCTGAAGGAAATAGGCGAGATAATTGCGACACTGCCGAGTTCGGAAGGCGTCCCCGAAGGTTCAATAGGGTTTAATCTATTATTTGGTAGCTCCTCCAGAAAAGACGATATCAAGTCAAAAGGGGTATCTGCTGATATAGAGGAAATATCTTCTTCTCGTAAGACAGTTGTCACGGAGACCACTCCGAAGGCCCAGGAAATTTCGTTGAAAAGCTCTACTAATACAGTGAGGGTCGACATCGGGAAATTAGATAAAATCCTGAATACCGTTGGCGAGCTTTCACTGGCCAAAGGGGCTGTTCTGAGGATTGGACGTGAATTAGCCGAAAGTGCAGGTTATACCCATCTGACTCTCGATGTCTATAAAGTTTCACAGACTCTCGAGAGGAAGCTTGCGGAGCTTCAGGATTTTATCCTTGAATTAAGAATGGTTCCTTTCAGTCAGATTTTTACACGGCTTGCACAGGTTGTAAGGAGACACACGAAAGAGATTGGTAAAGAGATAGACCTTCAACTTTTTGGAGAAGATACTGAAATAGACAAGCTGTTAGCGGAGGAAATAATTGACCCCCTGATACATGTTATCAGAAATTCAATCGATCACGGTATAGAGCCACGTGATAAAAGGATTGCTATCGGTAAAAG
>CAYFYW010000499.1:0-4164 GCA_964347425.1 uncultured Nitrospirales bacterium | reverse complement strand
ATGTCCTACCAATGCAATTATGGATTACATACCACACAGACCAAAGGCGTCTGTGACGGAAAAATGCATTGGTTGCGGTATATGTACAAAGGTCTGTCCAGTTAACGCAGCCTCTGGTGAGCTTAAGAAACTCCACGTCATTAACCAGGAAAAATGCATTGGTTGCGGTATCTGCACATCTAAGTGTCCGGTTGTATGTATTACAGGGACAATTAATTATCCTGAAGTTGTGCAGGTCGCTGAGGCTAAGAAGGCGGCCAGGGCCAAGAAAGCAGCCGAAGCAGAAGAGACTGCTGCCACCGCGTGATAACCGTCCTTCTACATTAATGGTTTTTCCAGCCTTTTCATTCTCTTTTCCTTCGGCATTATAATGTTGTCCGCCATCAAGTTCAAATTTTCCCTTTGCCCCCTCGGAATCGAGTCGTTTCGAGCTTTTCTGAATGGGGGGCTTACACGAAAAAGAAAATGCTTACAATCGATTTTTATTTGAGGTTTTTATCCATAACTTGTGATAATATAGCGGATTATAAATAAGTGGCTTACGGCAGCGGGGCTACGCACCGATTTAACAGGAGATGAGGACGGTCTTATGGTAAATCCTGCCATTTTCAGGCAATACGACATCAGGGGTATATGGGAAGAGGATTTGACAGAAGAAGTAGCAGGACTTATAGGTAGGGCATTTGCTTCTTATCTTTTAAAATCCTTACATAAGGATAATGCAAAGGTAACTGTTGGAAGAGATGCAAGGATTCATTCTACGATAATAAGGGAGAACCTTATCAGGGGTTTGAATAACTCCGGCATTGATGTCATAGATATTGGTATATGTCCCACCCCGCTTCTGTATTATTCTCTATTTAAACTCCCTGTTGACGGCGGTATCATGATAACCGGAAGTCATAACCCGCCTGAGTTTAACGGTTTTAAATTATGCGTTGGCAAAGAAACGCTTTTCGGAGACAATATCCAGGTTTTCAAAAAAATTATAGACGCAAAGGATTTTAAAAGCGGGGAAGGTACTGTTGAGTATTATCCGATAATCAACGACTACGTCGGTTTTCTAAGAGACAAATTTGAAAGCTTATCCGGGCTTAAAACTGTTCTTGATGCAGGCAACGGGACTGCGGGCCTTGTTGCTCCAATAATCCTTAAAGATCTCGGCGCTGAGGTTATTGAACTGTATTGCGAACCTGACGGAAGGTTTCCAAACCATCACCCGGACCCGGTCGTAGAGGAGAATATTGCTGATTTGATTGCGAAGGTGAAAGAGACGGAGTCTCATATCGGCATAGGCTATGACGGCGACGCAGACAGGATTGGTGTGATTGGTGATGATGGAGAAATCATATGGGGCGACAGACTGATGATTATATTCTCGAGAGATATTTTAAAGGAATATCCCGGGGCAAAAATAATCGGCGAGGTAAAATGTTCGAAGACCCTTTATGATGATATTGCTTCGCACGGCGGGAACCCTATTATGTGGAAGACCGGCCATTCGTTAATTAAGAGCAAACTCAGGGAAGAACAGGCCTTGCTTGCCGGCGAGATGAGCGGACATATGTTTTTTGCCGATAGATATTTTGGCTATGATGATGCTATTTATGCAAGTCTGAGACTTTTAGAGATAATAAAAAAAGCCGGGGAACCTTACGGTACGAAGAACCTGTTGAAGGATGTGCCACGTATGATTTCAACACCTGAAATACGGGTTGACTGTCCTGATGAGATAAAATTCACGATTGTTGAGAGGGCAAAAACGGCTTTCAGGGAATACCCCGCCATAACTATTGACGGCATAAGGATAACATTTGACGATGGATGGGCGTTAATCCGGGCATCTAATACTCAGCCTGCACTGGTTTTGAGGTTTGAGGCAGAAGAAGAGAAATCCCTTGTCAGGATAAGGAGTTTTGTCGAGGAGCATCTAAAGAATATTATAGAGGAGGTTAGCTATGGCACAAAAAAAGATTCTCGTTGTTGACGACGCTAAATTGTTTCAGGACATTTACAAAAACAAGCTGATGACCGAGGGTTTTCTGGTGAAGACCGCTGGCAACGGCTTGGAGGCAATAGAGCTCTCAAAAAAAGACAGGCCCGACCTTATACTCCTTGACCTGAATATGCCCGTGATGGATGGATTTAAAGTCCTGCAGGCGGTCAAGACAGACCCTGCGCTTTCTTCGGCTCATATTATCGTATTATCTTCCAGGGGACAGCCTGAAGAAATAGAAAAGGCTATCAGTCTCGGCGCTGACGGATATTTAGTTAAGGCAACAGCAAAACCTAATGAGGTCGTTCAAAAGGTAAAAGAGACATTAAGGGGATAACGGCCGTTGTTTTAAGAAACTAACCAGGGAAACAGAATATTGATGAATGCAAAACTGATCTTCATATTATTTATCTTGCTTACTGTAGTGGCAGTCGGTTGTAAGAAGGATCCCTTCGCGGAATTTGGTGAAGACGCGATTGAATCATGGGAGAGAACCGATAGAACGGCAGATTTAGCAAACCTGAAAACTATACAGAACGCTGTCCGGATATATCGCACCACAAACGGCGAATACCCGGATGAGCTTAATGACATTGAGTCTCTAATCGGTTCTCAGGTTGATTTTGATAAGTATGAGTACAATCCGGAGAACGGGACGGTAAAACTAAAAAATCAGTGACACGCGATCAGACTGTTTAGCCACAGGACGTAAAGAGATTCTACATCCCACAGACTTTTTCGCCTCAGCGAATCCCGATGTGTCGGGGCACTGACTAAATAACTTTTTATCCCCCGTAAAATATTAAACATATGACGGGGCAGGCACAGAGAACATAGAGAAAAAATAGGAAAAGATTAATTAATTCTTAAAAAAATCTGTACCCATCCCTCACTGCATCGTTTTGCAAGCAAACGCGAAGCAAAAAGGTGGGAATGATTCGGACGTCAGGCAGGCAATTACCATAGTGAAATCTCACAAGAATCTCAGGTAGCACCATAAGCTGCCCTATGTTAGACTCTAGCTGAGGCTCGATTACAAATTGCAGAAAGGAGACAATATGAGCATAGTGAAGATCATGCCATGCCTCGATATGAAAGATGGACGAGTAGTGAAGGAGATTCATTTCGTGGATTTGAAAGATGCGGGTGACCCTGTCGAAAATGCCGCATACTATCAGCAGGAAGGTGCCGACGAACTGGCTATGCTGGATATAGCGGCAACCTTGGAAAACCGAAAGACGAGACTCGAGTGGGTCAAGAGGGTCTCTTCTGTAATTGATATTCCGTTGACAGTAGGCGGCGGTATTTCCACTTTGGAAGATATTGAAATGGTTCTCATGGCCGGTGCTGACAAATTCTCCATGAACAGTGCTGCTGTCAAAGAGCCGGATTTGGTAAGACGGGCAGCGGCACAATTTGGTCCCGAAAAGGTGACAGTGGCCATTGATGCCAAGAGGAACGAGGAGATGCCTTCCGGGTTTGAACTGGTTGTCTCCGGGGGCACAAAACCAGTCGGCCAGGATGCGGTAGCTTGGGCAAAGCAATGTCAGGAGCTGGGGGCTGGCGTAATCCTGCCGACAAGTATGGATGGAGATGGCACGCAGGCTGGGTATGATTTGGAATTCACCAGGGCCATTTCAGATGCAGTGGACCTGCCAGTAATTGCTTCAGGTGGGGCAGGGACTCTGGAGCATTTCTATGAGGGTGTTGTTCAGGGAGGTGCTCAAGTTCTATTGGCTGCTTCGGTTTTCCACTATCGTATCCTAAGTATTAGACAGGTAAAAGAATATCTGAAGCGAAGGGGTCTTCAAGTCAACGCATGAAATCATAGTGTCAAATCTACATATTGCCGCAGCTTGTCGGATTATAATATCTGAGATATTCTCGATGCAATGAGCCAAATGCTGGACGCTACCGGAACAATCCTGACGGCGTTACCGGGAGATGATGAAAAAATCAGATAAAAAAATACGCAGTATCAGGTTTGAGAAACTTTCTTCTCCCCATGACGACACAGCTCCCCCCTGGCTTTCCTTCCTCCTCCATGCCTACCACATCCTCGACGGGGGTATTGCCAAGGCTGTTGAGACGGAGCAGAAAAGAGGTAGAAAATTGGCCTGCTGCAAGGGGTGTTCCAGTTGTTGCATGACCCACAAAGATATCCCTGT
>CAYFYW010000498.1:0-3954 GCA_964347425.1 uncultured Nitrospirales bacterium | reverse complement strand
ATTTAGTTCAAGGCTTGATGTGTTTCTGCCGTCAAATACCAAAATTAGAGCAAAATTAAATGATAAAGTCAGAGCTGGAGAAAGTATTTTGGGAATAATTGAATAACACAAGAAGTCATTAAGTCAATAAGTAATTAGGTCATTAAAAAAATGACCAGTGACTCAATAACTAAATGACTGCAAAGCATAATGACTTAATAACTCAATTACTTAATAATTTAAGATGAGAAAGGGCATTTATGTACTACCTAATATGTTGACGCTGTGCGGGATGTTTTGCGGATTTTATGCCATTCTTGCATCTTTTAAAGGTCAATATGTATATGGGGCATGGGCAATATTGATTGCAATTATCTTTGACGGCCTTGATGGCTGGGTTGCACGGCTAACCAATACAACAACAAAGTTTGGTATTGAGCTTGACTCTCTTTCTGACCTTATTGCATTCGGAATCGCACCCGCCGTACTCATTTATAGCTGGGGGCTGAGTCACTTTGGCCGTATTGGCTGGGGTGCTGCATTTCTTTTTGTTATATGTGGTGCACTGAGACTTGCACGATACAATGTGCAGATGGATTCTGCAGAAAGCATGGCATTTACCGGCATGCCCATACCGGCTGCTGCTACGGTTGTAGCTTCATCGGTTTTATTTTATACCGAGGTTTGGGGTGATTTAACAGACAAAAATTATATAATACTTGTATTGCCATTTTTACTTGCAATACTCATGGTTAGTACGTTGCGGTATCATGGGCTCAAAGAGATTGACCTGAAAAAGAGAAAGCCTTTCTGGCTTTTAGTTGTCCTGGTAGTGGCTTTTATACTGATATTTATGTATCCTGAAAGTGTGATTTTCCTTTTTTCTATTACGTATATGTTCTGGGGAATTGTTGAGAGTTCCGTGATTTTTCACAGGAAGAAAAGATTAAGGGGAGCAGCTCAGTGAGAATAGTAAAAATATTTGATACAACGCTCAGGGACGGCGAGCAATCTCCGGGAGCCTCTATGAATATTGACGAAAAAGTTCAGGTTGCAAAACAGCTTGCACGACTCGGGGTGGACATTATTGAGGCAGGATTTGCAATAAGCTCACCTGGTGATTTTGAAGCAATAAAAACAATTGGCGCTGAAGTGGAAGGGCCGGTTATCTGCAGTCTTGCGAGGGTAAAAGAAGAGGATATAAAACGGGCATGGGAAGCTCTGAAAGACACTGCAAAAAAAAGAATCCATACATTTCACTCAACTTCAGATATACATCTGAAATACCAGTTCCGTATTAGTCGTGGAGAGGCACTGAAAAGGTCCGTAGAGATGGTTCAGTTTGCTAAGAGCTTTGTACAGGACGTTGAATTCTCTCCTATGGATGCAACCAGGAGTGATATTAGCTATCTCTGCGAAGTTATTGAGGCGGTTATAGATGCCGGAGCGTTAACGGTCAACATACCTGATACCGTAGGCTACAGCATTCCGGGTGAATTCGGTGCGTTGATAAAAACCATCCACGATAGAGTCGGAAATATTAATAAGGCTGTGATTTCAGTTCACTGCCATAATGATCTTGGTCTTGCAGTTGCCAACTCCCTTTCTGCAGTGCTTAACGGTGCAGGACAGATCGAATGCACTGTTAACGGAATAGGAGAGCGGGCAGGTAACTGCTCCATGGAAGAAGCTGTAATGGCGTTAAGGACAAGACGTGATCTTTTTCAGGCTGATACAAATATTAATACAGAGGAGATAATGCGCAGCAGCAGGCTTGTGACAAAGATAACCGGAATGTCCGTTCAGCCCAATAAGGCTATTGTTGGTGCCAATGCGTTTGCACATGAATCAGGGATACACCAGGACGGTCTGTTAAAGGAAAAGTCTACCTATGAAATTATTAAACCGGAGACGATTGGACTTTATAAGACAAAATATGTTCTCGGTAAGCACTCAGGACGACATGCTTTTAGAAAGAGACTTAATGAGCTTGGTTATACGTTAACTGATGAGGAAATCAATAACGCTTTCGAGAGGTTTAAGAGATTTGCTGACCAGAAGAAAGAGATATTTGATGAGGACCTTGAGGCTTTAGTTTCTGAAGAAGTAGCAAGAATCCCTGAGACATATAGCCTTATTGATTTAAATATAGTTGCCGGAATCAGCCAGAAACCTACTGCAACGGCTAAGCTTCAAGTGTCAGATGAATTCATAGAAAGAACGGAGCACGGAGACGGTCCCGTTGATGCTGCTTATAAGGCAATTGCTTCAATAACAGGTACAAAGAGCAACCTCATTAAATATGAGGTTAAGAGCATAACGGGGGGGACAGACGCGCTGGGAGAAGTAATGGTTTCGCTGGAAGAAGACGGCAGGTTTGTCAGGGGACATGGTGCAGATACCGATATTATAGTTGCCTCTGCCAGGGCTTACATAAATGCACTGAATAAGCTCGCATCAAGAAGAAAGTAGTTAAAATCAGTTTATATAAAACGACTTAAATACCTGCGTTTTGTTATATGCAGAGGTTACTTGCGGAGTGATAATGACAATCACGGAAAAAATTCTTGCCGCACATGCGGATAAAAAAAAAGTATCACCAGGTGAGTTAATAAACGCACGGGTTGACCTTGTTCTTGCCAATGATATCACTGCGCCAATAGCCATTACCGAATTCAAAAAAATCGGTGCAAAAGGGGTCTTTGATAAGGACAGGGTTGCCTTTATACCTGACCATTTTGCTCCTCAGAAAGACATTAAGGCTGCCGAACAGTGTAAAATGCTCCGGGATTTTTCCCGGGAGTATAATCTCGGTCTTTATTTCGAGGTGGGCAGGATGGGAATCGAGCATGCACTTCTTCCGGAGGAGGGGCTCGTTGTGCCGGGAGACTTGATAATAGGCGCTGACAGCCATACATGCACGTATGGTGCAGTCGGGGCTTTCTCGACAGGCGTGGGCTCTACTGATCTGGCTTCGGCAATGGCAACCGGCGAGTGCTGGTTTAAGGTTCCTGAATCCATGAAATTTATATATTACGGGAAACTGAATAAGTGGGTTGGTGGAAAGGATTTAATACTTCACACAATCGGCGATATCGGAGTTGACGGCGCCCTTTACAGAACAATGGAGTTTGAAGGTGAGACAATCAGATCACTTCCAATGCATGCAAGACTTACCATATGCAATATGGCGATAGAGGCCGGAAGCAAAAATGGCATTATTGTTCCTGATGAAATAACTGACCGGTATGCTAAAGGAAGGGCAAAGAGGGCGTACGTGTTTTATTCTTCAGACAGGGATGCAAAATATGTTGAGGTAAGAGAGTACGACTGCTCAAAGATACCCCTGACCGTATCCTGTCCGCACCTCCCGTCAAACACAAAGCCTGCAGCAGAACTTTTCGAGATAACTATTGACCAGGTTGTTATCGGTTCCTGTACAAATGGAAGAATCGAGGATTTAAGAGAAGCTTCAGAAGTTATCAGGGGCAAAAAGATAAATGATAATGTAAGAATGATTGTTATTCCGGCAACACAGAAGATTTACCTGCAGGCAGTCAAAGAAGGGCTGGTTGAAATATTTATCAATGCAGGTGCTGCTGTCTCAACACCTACATGCGGACCGTGTCTTGGAGGCCATATGGGGATTCTTGCTGAAGGAGAACGGGCAGTTGCTACAACTAACAGAAACTTTGTCGGTAGAATGGGGCACCCGAAAAGTGAGGTCTATCTCTCAAATCCTGCAGTTGCAGCCGCATCGGCAATTCTTGGAAGAATTGGAATACCGGAGGAAGTAATCTGAAAATAGAGACAGGGAAAGCCATCTCAGAATTTCCATAATCGACAGATTATTTATATTCTGTTTTAACTTTTTAGTTTTTAACCCAAATAAAGCAGATAGTGTTCGAGAAATAAAATAAATCAAAGATCGGAAATCATGCCTGAACAAAATAAAGAATTTGTGGAGGCTGAACA
>CAYFYW010000497.1:0-9647 GCA_964347425.1 uncultured Nitrospirales bacterium | reverse complement strand
CCGTTGATGACATTGCTTTCGTAAAAAGGCGTCAACATTAAAAAAATTCTTTGTCAAATGTCTTAACGAAGAATAGAGTCTGAAAGCTGATGGCGCAAAAAGTTATAAAACTTCAAAAGCCTAAACCAGCTTACATTAGTAAGCGATACAAGGGAATGCAGACAGGTAGGAAGAAAGGAGGTGAGGGTTTAAGGGGTACAGAGGAAGTTGGGATTGCATCTGGTTTTACCGGGGCAATTTAAACTGTTATTTAAAAAAGGAGGTAAACGAACAATGAAGAAGCTGTTAATTGTGCTAACCTTGTGCATGGCAGTCGGCCTTTTTGGCGGGCTCTCCGATGTACAAGCACAGGATTGTAAGAATGTCAGCGCCTTGAACGAACCTGGAAGCATTGTTACCTACCCGTTGATCGACAACATCAACTTCACAACCATCATAAACATTGCGAACACAGGTACTGACAGCATCACACTGGAATGCTACATGATTACTCACGGTACTGAAAGTACTGATATTGATGAAAAGAAAGATTTCATCATCAAGATGAGCCCAAAAGAGAAATTCTGGTGGGATACTTCTCGGCAGTACAACAGGGTAAACGCAGAAGGGGACAGGGTATCGATCCAGGCCTTTGACGAAAGAAAGGGTTATCTCTTCTGCTGGGTCATTGAGGATGCATTGTGGCAAAACGAAATCTGCTACGACAAACTGAAGGGTGACGCTACTCTTTTAGACGGCCGAAGGGCATTTAATTACAATGCCATTCCTTCACAGTGCGGTATGGATGGCGTAGTTGGAGACAGAGTTCTGAATCTTGACGGACGTGAGTACACATGTGCGACCAGTCAGATAATGTTTGAGGGCTTTGCCGAGGATGCCTTTGGCGTGGTGGATGGTACGCTTGCTGTAGCCAATCTGGACCTTGATCTTATCTGGTCCATACAGCCTGAGTTTGATATCAATGTTTACTGCTGGAATGAGGATGAGGTTAAATTCAGCAGGCACCTGCATTACAAGGATTTCGCGCAGTATGACCTGACTGACGACCTCCAGCTTGATATAAGGTCAATTTTCACCCCGGGATTTCAGTGCGCTACTACAAGCACAAATCCTCTCTGGGCGATCTTTTATCAGACTGCCGGGCCTGACTTGGCAGCTGGTGGAAACGTTTGGCAACATCCGAATGCCGGTAAAGCTACAAGAGTTATTCTCCCGGATGCTCCTCTTCGTGCCGAGTAGTTATTTGATTGATAAGGTCTGAGTTAGAGACGGGGGTTTTGACCCCGTCTCTAACAACGTGAATAACAGGAGGTGATTATACATGAGTATCAAAGGCTTAACTGGCCTTTATCTGTTTATATGTTTCGTGTTCCTTGCTTTAGCTGTGGCATCGCCGGTGGTGGCTCAAGTGTGCGCCCCCCCTGGTGGTCCTAATCCGATCTGTAACGATAACAACCCCTGTACATATGATTGGTGTGCAGGATCGGGAGAGTTTGGGCTATGTCAATATGATCCTTTACCAGCCGGTACGTCTTGTCCGGATTCAGACGGCACCCTCTGCACACAGGCTGCCTGTAACGCGAATGGCGTTTGCGACCAGGACTACACCCAGACAATATGTGCTTCTGATGGTAATCCATGTACGACTGTCAGATGTGAACCGACCACCGGTGATTGCGTCTATCCGCCTGTTGCTCCCGGTGTGAGCTGTCCGGATACAGACGGCAACCTCTGCACAGGCGCTGCCTGTGACGGATCAGGCAATTGCGACCAGGGAGCTTTTAGCGTAATATGTCTACCCGATCTTAATCCATGTACGGATGCCGGGGTATGTCAACCTGCTACCGGTACCTGCATTTGGCCGAATTCGGCACCCAGCATACCATGTCCGGATACTGATAACAACGCCTGCACAATCGCTGGCTGTAACGGGTTTGGCGTTTGCGATCAGAACCACATTCCGACTGTGTGCCCGGACGATGGTAATGAATGCACGGCTGCCGGGATATGTAACCCCACTAATGGTTCGTGCGGTTATCCGTTTTTGCCAAACAGCACGCCGTGCAATGATACTGATGGCAACCTCTGTACAACCGCCGGCTGTCAGGCAGGCAGTTGTCGACAGAACCACATCGTGACACAGTGCCCGAGCGACAATAATGAATGTACGAACGACAGATGTGACCCGTTTACCGGTAATTGCATTAATCCGCCTGTGGTAAACAGCACGCCGTGTACGGATAATGACGGCAACGTCTGCACAACCGCTGGCTGTGAAGCGGGCATATGTGACCAGAGCCATATCATACACGAGAGTTTACCGTGTAATGACACGGACGGTAATGACTGTACTACTGCTGGATGTGACTCATCAGGCCGTTGCGACCAGGAGCACATCTTTGATCCGGTAGGCGCGATGTGTACGGATACTGATGGCAGCCTCTGCACCACACCTGGCTGTGATGGGGCAGGAACTTGCGAGCAGGACTACATCTATGTGCAGGAATACTGTCCGAAAAATTCCATGCATGAACCCGGAAGTATGTTGACCTTCCCATTGATCGACAATATCGACTCCAATGGCATTGAGCGTAATAACACAGACCGAAGAACCATCATTAACATTGCGAACACGGGTCGTTATGATGCCGTGCTGGAATGCTACATGGTCACTCACGGTGCTGACAGTACCGAGATTGATGAAAAGAAAGATTTCATCATCAAGTTGAGCCCGAAAGAGAAATTCTGGTGGGATACTTCCACCCCGTACAACAGGGTGAACGCAAACGGAGACAGGGTATCGATCCAGGGCTTTGACGAAAGAAAGGGCTACCTCTTCTGCTGGGCCATTGATAATACAATGACTCAAAAGGAAATCTGCTACGACGAACTGAAGGGTGACGCCACTCTTATAGATGGCCAAAGGGCATTTAATTACAATGCCATTCCTTCACAGTGCATTAACGTAATCGGAGACAGGATACTGAATCTTGATGGCGTTGAGTACTCTATGGCAACCAGTCAGATAATGTTTGAGGGCTTTGCCGAGGACGCCTTTGGCGTAGTGGACGGTACACTCGCAGTAGCTGCTTTGGACCTTGATCTTATCTGGTCTGAACAGCCTGAGTTTGATATCAATGTTTTCTGCTGGAATGAGGATGAGGTCAAGTTCAGCAGGCATCTGCATTACAAGGATTTCGCGCAGTATGACCTGACTACTGACCTGCAGCTCGATCTGGGCTCAATTTTCACTGAGGGATTTCAGTGCGTTACGTCGTGTCCAAATCCTCTCTGGGCGATCTTTTATCAGACTGCCGGGCCCGGCTTGGCAGTTGGTGATAACGTCTGGCAGCATCCAGAAACCGGCGTAGCTACAAGAACTATTCTGCCACCAGTTCCTATGCGTGCTGATTAGTCTTGTGATTGATAAGGTCTGAATCAGGGGCGGGGTCTTATGGCCCCGCCTTTTTTTTGCTTAAGTAAGCGTTTCTTTTTTCGTGATGGCAGGGTATGGTATTTGAGCGGTTTCTTTTACCGATAGTCCTTTATGTGTATCTCAATATCAGATTTAATAAAGAGGTAAAAGCCTCGGAGGCCCGACACTTCGGGACGAGAATGAGCGAAAATACCGTACCCTGCCATTTCTATCTTGAAGTTGCTTTATCACGGAAAAAGAAATGCTTACTCAGCTTAATCTCTTACTTAATCCGATCCAGTTTCCAGACTCGAACACTGCCCCTGGGACCAGAAAATTCCTTTCTGGTGAGGAACTCCTTGTGCTTTCCGGATTCTATCAAAAAAGGAGGCGGCCTTGAGCTTCCTGTTCCAAAGCACCCTGCAATCTCAAGGTTTCCATCATTATCGAGGTCAGCAAGAGTCAATCCCCAGCTCTGAAACATTCCCTTCTGAGGTAGTCCTGAGTCCGCAATAAATTTCCAATTGCCCTTTCCATCACCCTTAAAAAAGAAGACGCCGTGGGTATTTCCATGCTCCTTAAGGCTCTTTTTGCCCGAGACCAGCAGGTCTATACGGCCGTCTTTGTCTATATCTCCAAGGGTGACGCCCCAGCCAGACTGCACAGCAGAAAGCCCATTTAGTGCTGGACGCCAGACACCTTTTCCATCACCCAGATATATTTCAGGACCCTTTACTATTCGTCCGAGGGCAATGTCGAGATGGCCGTCATTGTTGACGTCTCCGGAGGCAATACCCCAGTATTGTCCCCCCCATGGCTGCTTGGGAAAGCCATAAGATGATTCTTTCCATGTCCCTTTTCCCGTACTGAGCCACGCGCGCGGTTGATTTATCATGGTTGCTGCGATATCAAGGTAACTGTCATGGTTAAAATCTCCCAGGGTAATCTCATGGCAGTCATCAGAGGCGGGTAGTCCTGAGGAGGAGGCCTCATTCCAGTCGCCCTTTCCATTTCCCATAAAGACGCGAATCCCTTTGTCATTGGAAGAACAGGCAACAAGATCCAGATTACCGTCTCTGTTAAAATCCCCAAGGGCCACATCATCGGCCTGAAATTTTGGCAGTCCTCTTGAAGCTGAAATCCATTTCCCTGTTCCATCCCCTTTATACACGTAGAGCCCCTTGCAGTGGTCGCCAATGGCTAAATCGAGTATGCCGTCGTTATTTATGTCCCCAAAATCGGATCCGCCACCACAGGAGCTTTGCAGGAGTAGTCCATCGGATGCCTCGGACCATGTACCGTCACCCTGATTGATCCATACATGGGCGCCGTTGCCCTTGCGGGCAATGGCAGCGAGGTCAAGGAGTCCGTCTCTGTTTACATCTCCAAAGGCCGGGTTGCATTTCCATTGCTGTCCCTCTGGCAAGCCCTCAGAATATGGAATATACATCTCTTTTGGGACTCCAGCGCATCCCAGCAAAACAATACTCGTAATAAGCAAACAAGAACTGAATAGCTTTTTCATTTTTTATCTCTCTCCTCTTTTTACAAGGTTTTGATATCGTTGTCAGTCCATAATACAGAAGAGAAGTGTCATGTGTCAATGGAGATGAGGGCTGTGCTTTTGATGCGCGGGGCATAAATTAAATGACATAGATTACAGAGATAAAAAAAGTTTATAATAATTATGATAATCTATAATCAATCATATCTGTCCAAAATAGGATATTATTAAGGCGGAATGCCTCATAAACACAATAAACCCCGCACACTACAGCGGGACAGGTCGGCATGATTGACCATATGACAAGCTTCATTTTGATGAACATACGTTTTTTAAACAATTCTGTTTTGGTGTTTTCTGGTATTTGAAATGTCTCTTTTTTGTATTCACTATCGTAAATACGAATGTAAGGATTGGCTTATTTCTTACATTCGCTCGCTATGCGCTCACTGTTCATTCTAACGGTGCCGTTATTGTGTTTCTTCCTGCCAGCCGGCTAAGACTCATGGAGCAGGCAGGGATGGAATAAAACGGGTGAATTTTGACAGTACGAATATAAAGCCAGGGAGGTTTGGGATGGAGAAGAGGGCATCAGGAAAAAGAATATTTGTTTTTATCACTTTTGTTTTAACTCTTTTTACAGTGACGGGGTTCGGTGACGCCAGGGCCGGGAAAGCGGATGCAAGACTTCAGCCAATGTCAACGGACCTCAGTGACCAGACCGCTGTAGCGCTTACCGTGTATAATGTCAATCTTGGTCTGGTTAAGGACATCAGGAAGATAAAGCTTGTCAGGGGAATAAGTGAACTCAGGTTCATGGATGTTGCATCGCTGATTATGCCTGCAAGCGTATACATAAAGTCGCTCAAGGACCCTGACAGCCTTGGTATCCTTGAGCAGAATTATGAATACGATCTATTGAATCCCGGGAAACTTCTTGATAAATATATAGGGAAAAAGGTGAAGCTTTACTCCAAGAACCTTTATACGGAAAGGGAGGAGATCGTGGAAGCCCTGGTTTTATCCAACAACGAAGGACCTATATTCAAGATAGGCGACGAGATAACATACGGGCATCCAGGAAGAATCATTTTCCCGGGTGTTCCCGAAGACCTTATTTCAAGGCCCACGCTTGTCTGGCTCCTCGAAAACACCCTGATTTCAGAACAGGAAGTAGAGGCATCGTATTTAACCAACGGCATTAACTGGCAGGCAGATTATGTGGTAACGTTGAACGATAAAGATGACAGGGCAGCCCTTTCAGGATGGGTAACCATTGATAACAAGAGCGGTACAACGTACAGAAATGCAAAACTCAAACTTGTTGCTGGTGATGTGAGCAGGGTCAGGGATGAATACGAATATAGAGACAGGATGGCGATTGCGGCCAGGGCCATGGCAAGGGAAGAACAGTTTAAAGAAGAGGAGTTTTTTGAATACCATATATATTCCCTGCAAAGACCGTCAACAATAAAAAATAACCAGACAAAGCAGATTAGTCTCGTTACTGCCGATAATATCCCGGTTAAAAAAGAGCTTGTTTATTATGGTGCACAGTACTACTACCGAGATCGTTACGGTCAGAAGATGTCCAGGAAAAAAGTGAGAGTTTTTATTGAGCTTGAAAACAGGAAAAAGAATAATCTCGGCATACCGTTACCAAAAGGCACAGTAAGGGTGTACAAGCAGGACAAAGAGGGTAGTCTCCAGTTTGTAGGTGAGGACTCAATTGACCACACACCAAAGGATGAAAAGGTAAGGATTAGTGTAGGGAATTCCTTTGACGTGGTGGGAAGCAGAAGTCAGACAGGCTGGGAAAAGATTGCGCGGGATACGTATGAGACGGGTTTTGAGATATCACTGAGAAACCATAAGAAAGAAGATGTTACTGTTAAGGTGGTTGAGCCTATCCCCGGTGACTGGAAAATGCTTGATTCATCTCATACCTATAAAAAAACCGAGGCATTTACTGCCGAGTTTAATATCCTTGTGCCAAAAGATAAGGAAGTGAAGCTTCAGTATAAGGTAAGGATAAGGTATTAAAAACAACAGAAATTGTCTTTCACAAGGGACTTGTTGTCTATGGGATTATATTGACAATCACGTTATCAAAAAATGATACCCCCGTATCTACTTTGCCGTCCATATACATATCGACTCCGAAATAGACGGTATACGTGCCTGTTGATAATCCCGTCATATTTAATACTTCATAAGAACCCAGGTCAAACAATGGCCCTTGATATGTGACAACTTGACCAGGTAACCAGTTCCCGTACTCAAGTGCAGGGACACTAAAAATAACATTGTCGAATTTGCCCATTGAGCGCGCCCCTGGAACCTGAAAAGTACCATTCCTGACGTTGGAGGTACCAACCAGCCCCATATCTACATCGAAAGCCCCGACATTTGTTGCATAAAGCGACATATACTGCTGTCCTGTATCGCGCAGTCTTACATCTGCGGTCAATGTGCTTGCGGCGCTATTGTACTCCAAAACGATGTGATACCATGTGCCGAGTGTCCACTGCTTAAGAATCTCTTCTACATACCCAGAGTTATTTAAGCCCTTCCACGCCAGAAGGGTAGTTTTTCCCCTCTCTTCATTGGCAAAGATCAAGCGCACAATGCTCTCGTTTTCGGTATTCAAGTCCGCATCAAACAAACCGAAACCAAGATCGGAACCATATTCGGCATAAGATATATAAATATCCCATTCCAATCGAAATGAGCTGCCATCGTGGCCAGCGTTATAGAACGAATAGTTACCACCACCATTAATATTAATCTGGTTCGCATAATACGTGCCGTCTGAGGAATCCCAATAATAATTTTCGCTGCTATTAGTTCTCCAGTAAGGGTTGTTAGAAAAATCAGTTCGATAAACCGCCTTCCAGTTTGTAGCAGATGGCTCATAATGATACCAGCCCCAGGGTGCCTCCGCTAACAGCCACCAGTCTGCGTCTTCACCTGCATAAGTACCTGCATCGAGCTGTACGGTTACCGAAATGGTATCAAGTTGACTTATCATTACTGGTCCGTCTGAACCATTGACTTTGATGTCAGGGACAGGAACAATGTCTGTCACTGTTCCGCCCGGTATCGTGTTCCAAAAACCTGCATGGTTATAATAACCACTGCTTGATGAATCTCCAATGGCTGTCGGTTGGCCGGTCGTATGGGAGATATAATAATTTGTCGAGCCACCACCACCGCCTCCTCCGGATAATACGTCACTGTCTATAATGTAAGTGGTGCTTGACGAACCGTATGTGATGCCAGCGCACATTAGTAAAAACATCGATGAAATTGCTAAAAAGTTACACAATCGGCACCTCATCTTCCTGGTCATCCTGTCTTCTCTCTTTACCGGCAGTTAATTGTAATTTCAGTTTCTCCTCTTACTCCACAATTTTAATCTTTGATTGTTATCTTTATTACCATGTTGTTAATGCTGCTCTCTTCCAGCCCGCGGTCGTTTTTACGTATATATATTCATCGTCCCATGTGATATCTCCTGTGTTTCCGCTTGAGTCACCCGGTCCTGTGGGTGTATATGGAGTTCTTATTCTTAGCTGATCGTATCCAGTTGGAGTATTTACATCTAATTTCGCTGTAGGACCTGTTGTACCGATTCCGACATTGCCGTTGTCATAATAGACCTCTGCTCCGGCAGCTGAGCCGCTGCTGTTGTAGACGAACTGTTTATCGCTGCCTGCCACGGGTCCGGGAGGTCCCTGAGGGCCTTCAGGCCCCTGCGGTCCTGTGTCTCCTTGGAGGCCCTGAGGCCCCTGCAGTCCTGTGTCACCCTGAGGTCCCTGTGGTCCGGCAGGTCCAGTGTCTCCCTGGAGGCCCTGAGGGCCTTCAGGCCCCTGCGGTCCTGTATACTCGTTCCATGCACTGTTTTTACATATGTATACCATGTCATCCTCGGTGTCGTAATAGATTGCCCCTTCGCGGTTTGCATCACAGGTTGCAGAGGACTGGGGAATAATCCTTAAGGCTCCATCTACTGTAAGCGCGTTAGTGGGGGTTGCTGTGCCGATTCCAACATTGCCGTTGTCTACTATAAGTCCAAAACCTGAATCAGAAGTGAAATATCCACCGGTACCGGTAATACTGAGGCCATACACTCCGTAGCCGCTGCTACTTAAGCCTGACACGCCGTGGCCGCTGCTGCTGTGGGAGCCCCAGACACCATAGCCGCTACTGCTGGAGGAGCTGCCAACTACGCCGTCCATACTGCTTCCGAGGTAGCCATAGTTGCCACTGCCCGAGTGGTAACCATATACGCCATAGCCATTCGTACCGATGTGGCCAAAGTTGCCGCTGCCGGAGTGGTAGCCACTCAAGCCGTAGCCGTCTTTGCTTAAGCCGTACACGCCGCTGCCGTTACCGTTGTTTATGCCTTTGATAATCGGAGTAGAACTAAACCCGCTTAGTTCAAGAGGAACTTTAACATTAAGGGTCACATCTCCAAACGTGCCGCCTCCTGTAAGCCCCATGCCTGCATTGACAGCTGTTATGTCACCCATCCCTTCAACAGTAAAATCTATCTCGGTCTCGGAGACACAGCCTGTACAGTTAAGGTCTAATGCCGGACCACCCTTTGTGCTGCTCCCTGCATAGTTAAAACCCACATCACCAGGTGTCACCTGTCCATCAGCTATTTTTGATGAGGTAACCGCATTGTCAACAATCTCCAATGATTCCAGCGCTAAATATGCT
>CAYFYW010000496.1:0-4019 GCA_964347425.1 uncultured Nitrospirales bacterium | reverse complement strand
GCAGCTAGAGACGCAGAAGACGCTGAATCCCTCATCGGAGTAACAACCGTAGCTGTTGCCACCAACAAAATCTCAGATGCCGCCGCCGACATAGCAACCATCGTACTCAAGGAAATAGGCATTCACCCCATCGTCCGCGAAGCCTTCGAGAAAGTGGAGGAACGATTGATACGAGCCGAAGTTAACCCAACCTCAGTTTTCGTCAATAAAAAGCTGGGAGATTTGGAGCTAGCCGCCAAGATAGGGATTGACATAATCGCGATCCGCCGACGGAAGGACTGGATCATCGACCCAAGCGAAGACGAAGCAATTTTGGAAGGCGATGTCCTCATTGCCAGAGGTGCGCCCTTAGGAGTCGATGAACTGAAAGGCTTGGCTGAAGGAAAAATCAAAGAAATGGAGTAGGGAGGAGTCAAGGCTGGCGTTAACTAAAGGGCATTTTAGAAAAATTGTAAACAAACTAGTGTCTCTAAAGGACACGTCTGAACTTATGATTGACCTTGCATACTCCTCGCTTCTTCTTGACAGTCGGGAACTGGCAGAGGAAGTGCAGGCCCTTGAAGGACGTATGGACAACCTGCACACGGAATTTGAGCTTCTCGTTTTGTCCAGCGGCTTCAAATCCGAAGAATCCAAGGACTTCCTCGGTTTGATTAGGTTAGGGGTGGTCACAGAAGAAATAGCGGACGCCGCTACGGAAATTGCCGATGTTGTTTTGAGAGGACTGGAACCTCACCCTATATTGAGGCGTGTAATAGAAGAGGCTGAGGAAACCGTAACTCGGGTGCGCGTTTCAAAGACTTCTCTATTAGTGGGAAAGAATCTGCGTGAAGCCCAGATTCAAGAAGAGACCGGTATGTGGGTGTTGGTCATCAGAAGAGGTAAGAAGTGGTTGCGTCCTCACTCTGAAACAGTGATCAAAGCGGGTGACATCTTGATTGCATCAGGCTATGCGGAGGGAGAAGAAGATTTAGAAGGGTTGGCTTCTGGTGTAACTGGGCCTGTTGCTGAGGGATCATAAAGGGCATTGCGTGTTAGACAATCACAGTTAGGGCTATGAAAAGAGAGAGAGTTGTTATGCTGTCTGCCAACGAGCTTTCAAGGGGGATTACAAAGTTATCCGGGTCCAAACCCCTTCTGTACGTGGAAATGGCTATATCATATACGATAATAGCCATAGCTGAGACGGCCAAGATGTTTGTGGTTAAGAGTTGGGTCGCGATTTCTAGTGCATTGCCTAACGTGGTCGTCTCGCTCATAAGGGATGATGTTATGGAGTAAAGTGTAAACATCGCTATCGACGCTATCCATGATCCGGCTATTTCGTTTAGATGCTGCCTAATGGAGGAAAAAGATGGCTTGATTAGTCCCAAAGCAAGTTTTGTGGTGGCGGTTGAGCCTACTATTGAGCCCACGCCTCCTACAGTAGTAATTAGCGCAGGGTACACGATGTATATCTCTTTTCCATTACGCATGCGCGCGCTAATTTTGTCGAGTAAAGACCCTGTAACGTTAACAATGAAAGTTACAAACACTAGAGTGAGGAGAAATTCTTTAATCATTTTAACAAACTTTTCTTCTTTGACGTTTTTGACTAGAATGTAGGCTACAACAGAGAGGAAAATGAGGTCCAGTATTCCAATCAAGTAAGGTCCAAGGTGACTTAATGTAAAGAAGATGTTCAGACTGAAGATGTAACATGCGGTGTTAATGATGTCAGACGCTGTAGATGTTATCGGATACACAATAACGTCGGGATCCAATCCACGTCTAAAAGAAAGAACAGAAAATGCCATTGTTATCGGAGAGACAAACACGACCGAAAGGCCCATGGTTGCAACAATCACGGTCAATAACTTAATTAAATCTAGGACCGTGGCTTTCCAGAGAAACACGCCGAATATGGAAGTTCCTATTCCCACAGTAATGCCACTTATAAGTGCTAACGTGATGACCGCTTGCAGAAGGAGATGGAAATCCTTCGTGTTTTTGGTGTAGCTGGCTTTGACGGTTCCCACGTGTAGGCCTGTGCTTAGGTGGCCGCTGAAAAGGCCGCCTATGGCTCCTCTGACGCTTAGGATGCCTGGGAACAGAATGAGTGTCCATGGAGCTTCCTTTATTGAGAATACGTCAAAATATAGAACAAGGAGGGCTCCGGTTAGCAATCCACCTATGTCAAATGAAAAGGACAGCAGGGACTGGCCTAGGCTTGCCTTCAATCTTTTTGCCGAGGTAGGCTTCGCTACGTTGGTCTCCGTCATCGCAGTCACTTCCTTCCATCCAGTTTTGCCTCCTCTCTTCTGGTACTGTGCCCTCGGCACGGATTTGGAGCGTATGAACGGTTAGTTGGGCTTCTTGATCCGTTTCTGGATCGGTTAGCTTCCGTAACGCTGACACTGCTTTCTGTAGCTCCTTGTGCACTGAAACCTTGTAAACAACAGCCCTTAAAGGCTTTTTGTCATCACGTCCCCTGTCAATCAGAAGTGGCGTCGGGTGCGGGATTTCTTCGAGAGGTTGAACGTCTGCCTCTGCGTGTTGGGATTTATGATTTTGTAAGTTAGAAAGTCGTTGTAATCGTCATCGTTATCTAAAATCAAAAAAAGATTTTGATAGTGAAATTTCGAGAAAACATGCCGCGTTTGTGTTGTAACGTGTTGCTACAGAGTGGCTTTCGCGAAAATATGCGGATATGTTATTTGTGTTCCCCTAGGTGTAACTGTATCCATCATCTACTTTTCTCTGCATTTCGTCAGCATACCCTTCGATGCCCTTTTGTTTGATGCTTTCAAGCGCCGGTCCAAGTCCGTAGCCTTCGCGATAAGGAGCTAGCTTTTCACAGGTCTCAGCTTCACCACATTCAGCACAAGTGCGATACCCCTTTTCTTTCGCACAGGATCTCACTTTACAGTTAGGATCTCCGCCACCTTGAAGACAACCTGGACATCCACCAAACATCTTAACCAAACCATCCATAACCTGTTCAAATTCGTTGTAGTGTCTGAAGTTTGGCTCCCACTTGGACAGTTCTGGCATGAGTTTGTCGAAGCCATAAACAGCGATGATGTCACGCAGATTGCCGACTGCAGTTTTTATTTTTCCTTGACGGATTCCGCAAGCGTTACAGTAGAGACCGCAGTAACCGATAAGATTAGCCGAATCCGTTTCGGTCATGCATTCACACTTCTTGACCTACTTATTTTGATAATCCTTGACTATTTCCTAGCCATAAATACGTTTCCGTATCTTCAGAACCTATTGAAGCTGACTATTTCCTCAATGGGCTTCCTACTTTTCGCCTTTGGTTTCTCAGCAGGATATCCAAAGGATACAAGCGCTACAACCTTCCACTTGTCAGGAATGTTCAGCAGTTGTTTGATCTTATCTTCTCTGAAGTCTCCTATCCAACATGATCCTACTTCCATGGCCCAAGCAGCAATCACCATGTTCTGCAAGGCAATCGAAGTGCTAACGGTTGACCATCTTCTTGTACCAATATGCCGGAGACCTGTGTATGCGCATCCTACAACGGTGAATGCAGAATCCTTGATATGTCTGTTAAATAACCCTTTAGACAACTCCTTCTTAATCTCATAATCAATTATGACAATAAAGTGCCATGGTTGTCTGTTCGCCGCTGATGGTGCTTGTCTACCTGCCTCAAGAATCCTATCTAACACATCCTTCGGGATATCCTTCTGCTCATAATGTCTGACGCTTCTACGACTAAGAACAACATCAACCAGAGACATAAACATCATCAAAATATGTGTATGCCATCTCTTTTACACTTGTTGCTTCTTGAAAAAGCTTGTAACCATTTTGTAAAGCGTTTTGCTCTGGCGCGCTTCGCGCGTTCCTCTACGCAATTGCTTCGAGCCAGCGCTGCTCGCTTTGCTAGAACTGTTAACATGAGTGAAAAGAACTAAATCCTTCATGCTTCTCATAGTGGATTATGCCAATAACTGGATTGCATCTCCTGATGACCTATCAATGCAACTTCGAGTGTGATCACTGTTTCG
>CAYFYW010000495.1:0-3706 GCA_964347425.1 uncultured Nitrospirales bacterium | reverse complement strand
CCCAGAGGAAAAACAGAGATCATGTTTTCCTGTATCCATGCCAGAGCTTTTTCAGGGCTCATCCACCAGTCGGTTGGACAGGGTGAAAGCACCTCAACAAGGCTGAATCCCTTGCCATCAAGCTGATATTGAAAAGCTTTTTTGATCGCCATCTTTGTCTCCGTGACATTTTTGGCGGTGTCTAAAGAGGTCCTGCAGATAAAACTTGCTCCCTCAAGTGTGGAGAGCATTTCCGATATTTTAAGAGGATAGCCTGCTGTGTCTGCTTTTCTACCGGTTATAGTTGTAGTAGTTTTTTGTCCTAATAGAGTTGTAGGCGCCATCTGGCCGCCGGTCATGCCGTAGGTAGCGTTGTTGACAAAAATCACACTGATGTTGTCTCCTCTAGCGACTGCATGTACTATTTCTGATGTGCCTATGGCGGCAAGGTCCCCGTCTCCCTGATACGTGAAAATCAGTCTGTCCTGCAGGAGCCGCTTCATTGCGGTAGCCACGGCAGGAGGTCTCCCATGAGGTGTTTCGATTACATCAAAATTGAAATAGTCATAGGCAAAGACAGCGCAGCCGACAGGAGCAAAACCTATTGTCTTTTCTCTCACATCCAATTCATCAATTATTTCAGCAATAATTTTATGCAGCAGCCCATGTCCGCATCCTGAACAGAAACGGAAGGGTGCCTGCTTGAGGCTTTTGGGTCTTTTGGTAATTTTTTTCATCATGTCGGCCTCTGTTGTCTCGGTGTAAATTGTTACCTTTTTCTTCTGTACAAATCCAGAAGTATTCCCTCTCTTAAGCCGTAATTGCTTACCATGACCTTTTTAAAACCAAATATCTCCATTAATTTAAGAAGTATAAGGGTGCCCGGTACTATAATGTCAAGCCTTTCAGGTTCAAATGGAAAGCGTTTACTCCTTTCCCGTGCGGTTATGGTGGATATATCAGAAAAAATCCTTTTGACCTTTTCTATCATTATTTTAGAGCTATGGATTTTGCTGTGCTTGTATGTGGTAAGCCCCTGATTTACAGCTGCCAGAGCTGTAACTGTGCCGGCAGTACCTATAAAAACTGTCCTATCAGAAAAGAGCTTCTCGAACGATCCGGCAACCGGCATAATGTTCTTGGAGACGGTTTTACCCATTTGATTTAAATCCTTGTTTAGGGGAGGGTCATTTTTCATGTATTTGTCTGCCAAATAGACGACCCCGAGATTCAGACTATCAACCATTACAAGTTTTTTTTGTCTGGTAAAAATGATCTCTGTGCTCCCGCCTCCAATATCAACCATCAGCGCTGACTCTGGCGGGTTAATCCCTATCAACATCCCTGAGAAGGTTTTTTTTGCCTCTTCTTCGCCACTGATAATTTCTATCTCAAGCCCGGTTGCATTTTTTATTCTTCTTGAAAACTCATCTTTGTTTTTTGCCTCCCTGAGTGCGCTCGTTGCGACAGCCGAAACCCTTTGAACCTTGTAATGCGATATTATATCACTGAATTTTTTTAGAACCGTTATGCTTCTCTCTATGGCGTCCTTTTTGATCAGCCGTTTTTCAGAGATTCCCTTGCCGAGTCTTGTGATTATTCTTTCAGAATAGATCTCTTCAATGGTATAATCATTTTTTCGGGAAACCTTTGGCTGTATGTATGCAATCAAGAGCCTGAATGTATTTGTTCCGATGTCAATAGCGGCAAGGGGTCTTTTCTTCACAGGGCATTATACATAAAAATGGAAGGCTTTTGCGAATAAAGCAAACCCTTAAAACCTATACCCTATAACACCTCCATAGAGATTCAGTTTAAAATTAGGTTGTATAATTTTGTTGGAGCTCGAATCATCAAACTTAACTCTCTTATAAAAGAATCCAAGGTTTAAACCCCTTAGATGTATTCCGGATTCAACTTCATATCCTATCAGAGAATCAATGTCCAAGTCGTTATCGGCATATGACGCAAAAGGCACTATAAAACCACCTTTCATGTACATTATTTTCTCTTCTATTCCTGCACCCAGTGTCCATTTGAAAAATTTCAAAGAGTCCCAACTGCCGGGATACGCCTTGTTGGGTTCTCTATCCCAGAACTCAAAGCCGAGACCGGTATATGGATACAATGTCAGATTATCCACAACGTTCCAGCTATACGTTACTTCTCCTGAAATATTGTAGCCCTTGCTTGGCAACTCCCTGTCCTCATCCAATGGTTCACCCATCGTCCATCCTTCTGTTACGAATGTCCCTTTTAACCTGTGAGAACCCAATAGCGTTTTCAGTCCTGCACCTATGAGAAATTTATTGCCTTCTCGTACATTATCCTCCACAAAGTTGATCGTTCCTGATTTTATGTATGGCTCAAACTCAATTGCATGAGCGGTAAAGAAACTTCCTCCGACCACTATTAACCCAAAAAATGCAATTAGAATAATGCAGGTGCTGTTAAAAAAAATAATTAATTTCATTTTATCTCCTTTTTTCCACTGCCAGCCATTATCAAAACCGACAATTGGCTTAAACCAAGAACTGCAATCAGCCCCCGTAAATAGTAAACATATGACGGGGCAGGCACAGAAAAACATAATAAATAATATTTAAACCCAGAAACTGGGATCAGCCACAGAGGACTCAGAGGTCTCAGAGAAATAATTCAAAAAATAAAATTACATATCTCTGTGTTCTCTGGTATGTACCGTACGGTACATACCTCTGTGAACTCTGTGGCAAAAAAGGTATTTTTATAAAATTAATGAATTACTTATTTCGTAGTTATATTTAGTTTTTCTCCGTGCTCTCTGTAGCTAGAAAGATTTTTTTATGAAAATCGAACTTTGAATACCCCATTTTTTAAGTGGGGATGAAAAGATTTCCTTTACTTATTGAATGTAATCTTTGTGATATCTGCCTTGTACCATCTGGTACAGGGCTCTATGGTTTTCTAAACGCATTATCTGGTTTGACTTTCACATCTGAAATTATAACGAAAGTCGAGATTTTTTTGTGATTCTTGCAGAGGTGATGTTTCATTGACAAAATACCTACTTGTATTTTTTCATATATTCGTCTAGTTTTATAAGCAGTTCCTCTTTTTTACTTTTCTCGAGGAAAGCGGCATTAAATGAATTTTCTGCGAGTTTATAAATATCCTCTTTTGTTAAATTTAATGCTTCAGCAATGGCTAGATAGTTTTCAGTTATATAGCCGCCAAAGTAAGCCGGGTCGTCAGAATTTATTGTAATGAAGAGACCTTCCTGCATCATTTTTTGTAAAGGGTGCGCCTCAATTTTGTTTATTACTGCCAGTTTGAGGTTTGACAGGGGACATACTGTAAGAGGTATTTTGCGGCGCACCAATTCCTCTACCAATTTAGCGTCATCAAGGGAGTGGACACCATGGTCCACCCGGGAAACCTTCAGGAAATCTATAGCTTGCCAAACATATTCAGCCGGCCCTTCTTCGCCTGCGTGGGCAACTGTTTGAAATCCTTCTTTACGTGCCCGGGCAAAGACTTCACGGAAGTTTGAAGGAGGGTAACCAACTTCTGTGGAATCCAATCCTACGGCTGTTATCCGGTGTTTATAGGTAAGCCCTTCTTCCAGTGTTTTCATTGCGTCTGATTCATCAAGATGTCTGAGAAAGCACATAATCAAGTTTGTGGATATGCCTAATATATCTTTTGCTTCTTCAAGAGCTTTGTGAATTCCTTCTATTACAGTTGA
>CAYFYW010000494.1:0-2134 GCA_964347425.1 uncultured Nitrospirales bacterium | reverse complement strand
TGTACTACTTCTGGGTGGAATTGTAGTGCATAGAATCTTCTGCTTTTCTCTGCCATCGCAGCAATGGGGGAATTACTCGTGTGCGCAGTAGGGATAAAACCTCCAGGATATCGCTCAATCCTGTCACCATGACTCATCCACACAAAATTATGACGTTTAGACGCTAACCCTTTAAATAGATCCGAAAAGTCATCAATGATTAATTCGGCACGTCCGTACTCTCTTCTGACTGCCTTCGCAACCCTTCCACCGAGACAATGTGCCATGAGCTGCATGCCATAGCATATCCCTAATATAGGTATACCAAGATCAAAAATTTTTTTATCAGGGAAAGGCGCTTTTTTATCACTAACTCTTGAAGGACCTCCTGAAAGTATTATCCCCTTTGGGTCAAATGTCTTAATCCTCTCAAGAGTAACGTTAAAGGGGAATATTTCAGAGTAAACTTTATTTTCCCTGACTCTTCTTGCAATAAGCTGGGTATACTGGGAGCCAAAATCAAGTACAAGTATTTTTTCTTTGAAATGCATATCTAAAAGGGTTCGAGGATTCTAGGGTACGAGGGTTCAAGAGAAAAGGATTTAAGTTATATTTCTCTCACTTGAATCCCGAAAAGGGACGTTGCCCCCGTATAGGGGCGTGGCCCCCACGGGGCTTTGCGCCTATCGGGACTTTACGTCCTTGAAACCTTGACCCCTTGAATCCTTCAAATTTTTATATTAATCCAGCCTGTAATTCGGGGCTTCTTTTGTAACAGTCACATCATGAACGTGACTTTCTCTTAATCCAGCGGGAGTAATTCTTATAAACTTTGCCTTTTTGCGGAGTTCTTCTATACTTCTACACCCGCAATAACCCATTCCAGACCTGAGTCCACCGACAAGTTGGTGAATACTGGCAGATATCAGCCCTTTATAAGGGACCCTGCCTTCAACTCCTTCTGGCACAAGTTTTCTGCTTTCTACACCTTCTTGGGCATATCTATCTTTACTGCCTGATTCCATAGCGCCGAGAGAACCCATACCTCTGTAAACCTTGTAAGTCCGCCCCTGATAAAGAATTAACTCTCCGGGACTCTCATCTGTACCGGCAAAAAGTCCTCCTACCATAACAGAGCTCGCCCCGGCAGCAAGTGCCTTTGTAATATCCCCGGAATATTTAACGCCTCCATCTGCAATAATCGGGATATTTGCAGAATTAGCAGCTTCTACACATTCTTTTATCGCAGTAATCTGGGGAACTCCTGCACCTGCAATAATTCTTGTTGTACAAATAGAACCAGGCCCTACACCCACTTTTACTGCGCTGACACCTGCGGCTATAAGGTCCTTTGTCGCTTCTGCAGTTGCCACATTGCCAGCTATGACTTCAAGATTAGGATATCTCTTCCTCAATTCTTTAACCGTAGAGATGACCTTCTTTGAATGGCCATGGGCAGTATCCACAACAAGGACATCTACATCAGCTTTATATAGTGCAGCTGCTCGTGTCAAAGCTTCTTTTCCCACACCAAGGGCAGCACCCACTCTCAGCCTTCCGAGCGGATCTTTACATGCATTTGGATATTTTATTTTCTTTTCAATATCCTTTATCGTGATAAGGCCGATAAGATTCATTTTCCTGTCCACAATAGGCAGTTTTTCAATCTTGTGTTTATTAAGTATCTCTTTGGCGTCCTCAAGGGTGATCCCTTCACGAGCAGTGATTAATCTTTTTTTGGTCATAACTTCAGAAGCTTTTTTCTGTAAATTTGTTTCAAACTTCAGATCCCTATTAGTCAGTATACCGACAAGCTTTTGTCTTTTTGTGATAGGAACTCCTGAAATCCGGTACTTTTCCATGATAGAGAGCGCTTTAGAAATTTTTTCATTTGGCTGTAACGTAATAGGGTCAACAATCATTCCACTCTCAGATTTCTTTACTTTATCGACCTCGGCTACTTGCAATGCCACCGACATGGCGCGATGAATGATTCCTATACCGCCCTCTCTTGCTATGGCAATAGCGAGCTTTGCCTCTGTTACTGTATCCATGGCTGCACTTACAATAGGCACATTTATTCTTACGTTTTTTGTAAGTTGCGTACTTACATCAACCTCACCAGGTAGAATATCTGACTTTGCAGGCATGAGCA
>CAYFYW010000493.1:0-2229 GCA_964347425.1 uncultured Nitrospirales bacterium | reverse complement strand
ATTATTTTCTGTGAGCATGGCGATCGGCGTATTTCAAGATTGGAAAAGAACGGTGGCAAAAAAACCCTCATCGATAGCTACAAGGGCAAGCGCCTCAACAGTCCAAACGATGCTGTTGTCAAATCTAATGGTGATATTTCTTTCACAGACCCACCTTATGGTTTGCCAAAGGTTTACAAGGATCCTCGATGAGAGCTTGATTTCTGTGGTGTTTTTTGTCTCGCAACCTCTGGAAAGCTGACTTTGCTCACAAAAGAAATGACAAGGCCAAATGGTATCGTCTTTTCGCCAGACGAAACGATATTATATGTTGCACAGTCGGACACGAAGAATGCCATCATCAAAGCTTTCCCCGTCAAAAGAGGCGGTACTTTGGGTAAGGGAAGAATCTTATATGACTTTTCAAGTTTGACGAGCAAGTATCCAGGTCTCCCTGATGGTTTAAAGGTTGATCAACACGGGAATTTATTCGCCACTGGTCCCGGAGGTGTGTACGTTATTACACCTAAGGGTAAGCTTCTGGGTAGAATCCATACCGGCAAACCCACATCGAATTGTGCCTGGGGCAACGACGGTTCGGTGCTGTACATTACGGCTGATGATTGTCTGTGCCGGCTCAAGACAAAAACAAAGGGAACTAATTGGAAAAACAGGTAATACTTACTATCGAATTCAGGATTAGTTCTTTGGGCTGAGGCATCCATGCGAACATAAGCTTCTCAACCCTGCCTACCTTGACCTTAATATTCAAGTCCTTACCGGAATGATTCATCATCGAAGCAGCCAGCGCCTTGATTTGGAGTCGCAATAGCAAATTTAAATGGCAGGTAGAATGCAGCTTCAAAATATATTTGGAAAAAGGCCAAATACTTCTTGTTAAATGCAGCCGGTAATAGTAGTAATAGAGTTTATCGAAATGATTGTGTAAGTAAGCGTTGAAATAGCAGAATCAATGCTGATTAATATTGGCGTCCAAGTGCATCATGAGCGTCATTTCTGATATTCTGCCAACCTTTGTTTGAAACGGTTCTGTGTGTAAATTGAAAACATAGTGTCCCGGCCAGTGAAAATTGTTTTTAAGTAGAGTGGATTAATGGGTAGACGTGAAGCAAAAACCCCCCAAGATCTTGGTCTTGAAATTGCTGCTATTTGTGGTAAACATTTCCTTAAGTTAGAACACCTGCATTATGGGTATTGGACTAACGGTCTTGAAATAGACATAGCCAACTTGTATATAGCCCAGAAGAACTACACTAATTTCCTCGTTTCCTATATTCCAGACGATGTAAAGACAATTTTAGACGTTGGATGTGGGACCGGCCAGACGGCCAAGAAGCTGATTGATATGGGGTATCGGGTGGATTGTGTTTCACCAAATCCTTTCCTTAGTGAGCGAGCGAGTTCATTAGTGGGAAATACCTGCCGGATCTTTGAATGTCCTTATGAACAGTTGGAGACAAAGCGTCGGTACGATGTAGTCTTCTTTAGCGAGAGTTTTCAATACGTGGCCTTGGAAAAGGCTCTGGAACAGACCATAAGATTCCTAAATAACGGTGGTTACTTGTTGATATGCGATGTTTTCAAGACCGATGACGAAGGTAGCCGTGTTCTCGGTGGAGGACACAAACTGACCAAATTCCGCGAGCGGATAGCGCATTATCCTTTAAAACTTGTCGTGGACGAGGATATCACAGAGGAGACAGCCCCAACCATCGACCTATTGGATGATGCTGTAAAGAACGTAGTTGCCCCGATTTTAGACTCTGGCTTTGGTTTTTTAAGCCACAGGTACCCGTTGACAGTGAAATTCCTACGATGGAAATACAAAAGGAAGATAAACAGGATGTACAAGAAGTACCTCAACGGCAGGAGGACGAGCAAAGATTTTGGGATGTTTAAGACTTATCGGCTTTTTCTCTATCGGAAAATATGCCGAGATGGAAACTAATAAGGAGAACAGAATGAATATCTATGTAGGCAATTTGTCGCGTGAGACAACTGAAGACGATTTGCGTCAGGCTTTTGAAGCATTTGGTCAAGTCAGCACCGCCAGTGTCTTAACAGATAGGTTTACTGGCGAATCAAGAGGATTTGGGTTTGTGGAAATGCCCTCTAAGAATGAAGCCCAAACCGCAATCAATGAAATGAACGGCAAGGATTTGAAGGGAAGAACCATTAACGTTAATGAGGCTCGTCCGAGAACCAGCCGTGGTCGTGGACGCAAACGAG
>CAYFYW010000492.1:0-2295 GCA_964347425.1 uncultured Nitrospirales bacterium | reverse complement strand
ATGTTCAACCTGATATAAAGCCGTCAAGCAAGGTGGAGTACACTCTCGGTCTCCAGAAGAGGTTAGCAGAAGATATGTCGCTAACGGTCCGTTTTCTCCACAGTCGTCTTCGATGGCTTATCGATGACATCGGCGTTATGATACCAGGAGTTGGTGTACACTTTTATATAGCTGATATGGGTTCTGACTGGGTGAAAAAGATATTCAAAGAAGCCGAAGCTGCAGGGCTGGTCCCCGCAGGTGTTGAGGCTCCTAAAGCAAAGCGAGATTATTATTCAGTTGACTTCGGCCTTGACAAGCGATTTTCCAATAACTGGTTGGCTGGATTTCACTACACGTGGAGTCGTCTCTGGGGTAATAGTAGCGGCTTAGTGAGTTCCGATCAACATGGCCATAGTGGTCCTAATGGAGCCAGGGCGAATGACGACTGGATTTGGGTATATACTCAGAATTTTCCCGAAATGAATGACGGTCCATTGAACACAGACAGGCCTCACCAGTTCAAAGCCTATGGCGCCTACCGCCTTGATATGGGTCTGACGGTCGGTGTCAATGCTTATGCTATGGTTGGAACACCTGTTAGCACAGTTTTTAATACGCGGTGGCAAAGGTTTTACCCAGTGGGTCGTATGGATCAAGGACGAAACCCATTCCTCTGGCATGGAGATGTCTATCTTCAGTATGACCTGAAAGTCGGCGAAAAGAACACTCTCCAATTCAGCCTCAACATAGACAATCTCTCCAACAACAGGATCCCTCAGCGACTCTGGAATTACTATAATCAGGGTTGGATTTGGGTAACCGATGAAGAGATGGTACAGAACTTTGACTTTAAAGAACTCACGAAACAGAGAGGTATTCTAGATCCTCGCTACCTGAAAGAAATGGCATTCTTACCTCCAATTTCTGCTCGAATCGGTGTGAAGTTCATCTTCTAAGTCCAAAGTTCAACGCGGAAATCAAACGGCCCTCTCCGCAAAGGGGAGGGCCGTTTTTTTTTTAGCTTGCAAGACCGTTTTTTCCCTTTCCAAATGTTTTTTTAAGGTCTCAATTCTCACCTGCTATTCTGTGAATTAGCATTCTTGTACAAACAATGGGTTAGCACACAAAACGAGCAATTGACAGACTCTCTTCCAACGACTAAATTATTCCATATGATTTGCTTTGGAAAAAAGGAGGTAATGATGCGGGAGATTTTAGTGAGATGGTTGATTTCATTATGTCTAATTTTTTGTATTTTCCTATGTCAGGCATGGTCTGATCCGTTTAATGTACCATTTATGGAAAAACCGGAACATGCCATACTTTTTATTATCGATGGTCTTTCATACAAAGCAGTGGACAGGATGCAACTTCCTACACTTAAAAAGATGATAAAAAACGGAGCGCTGGTAGAGAAAAACTATCTTCCTCCGGCTGCTCATCCGCGGAGCGGGACTTATGCTGCTCTGCACACCTGTTCGATCCTTAATCCTATCATGATGTCCGGAACCATTTTTATTGACAGGGATACAGAATACCTTTCTCAGCGCTTCTATCCAAATAAGGTAACCGCTTTTGTGGCAAACTCTACTGCTTACTTAAGCCTCAATCGGTATTACCATTATTCGTATCAAAAAAATAGCGAGGATGCTAAATCTATTGAATGGGCGCTGAAATTCATGGAGGAGGGCAAACCCGCCTTTATGAGAGTACACCTGCAGAGACCGGGAAACGCAGGTACCCGTAGTATGTACCCGAATGAAGGCGTTGCCTGGGAGTACAATATCTGGGCCGATGACTCGCCGTATCGGGAGCTCACCGAAAAGGGCGACAGCCTATTGGGAGAATTTCTAAAAGGTCTCGAGCAACTCGGTGTACTGGAGAAAACAGTGATTATCGTCCTTGGCGACCATGGACAGAACGACACAGGATGGCATCCTCCCGAGTTCTTGGATTCGGCAATTACCACGACTGTTCTCTGGGGAGCAGGTATTAAACAAGGTGTGCGTATCCCGTATGCAGAGATGATCGATATTGTACCGACCATCTGTGCCTTGATGGAGGTTGAGACACCAAAAACATGCGTTGGCAGGACGATTGCCGAAGCCCTTTCAGGCTTCAGAGAGACGATGCCATCGCGGAATATGTATATCAAGGAATTGAACGAGCAATTTATCGAATATAGAAAGAAAATGGCAGAGGCCAGACAAGCTATTGAAAATATCTCATCAGGAAAACAGGGATACTTGTTCGCGCGACTGAATCGTCTGGTGGCAGAAAGATATTATGATATTAACCGTTTTGTTGAATGGC
>CAYFYW010000491.1:0-4757 GCA_964347425.1 uncultured Nitrospirales bacterium | reverse complement strand
TAACAGAATGGTACACTAATCTCACTGCGTCTACGGTAGAAATATCTAAGCAAAAGCTATCAGATAAAAATAAAGAAAGAATTGTAGTATTAGTAGATGTTATTAGTGATATCGAAAATATCGGCGATTGCTGTGTATCGCTTGTAGAGCAGATTGAATACAAAATTAGCGAAAAAGCACTATTCAGCGAAACTGCCGTACAGGAATATAAGGATTTGCATAGCAAAGTGGAGCAGATTTTATCAGATGTAGCAGAAGTGATGAAAGCTGGCAACAGAAAGCTCGCTGAAAATATTTTAAAATCTGATGTTGCATTAGATGAATTAGTAGACAGATATCGAGCTAATCATATTGACAGGTCCGCAAAAGGAATCTGCGATGGATGGGCAAAGATTCGATATCTGGAGATGTTGAATATTACCAAGCGAGTTGCAGATTATTGCCGGGAAATTGTTAAAAAGCTGATAGAGAAATAAACCAGTCTCGTTAATTTAGTCTATATTACGGTTGAAGGGGAGGTCGAAAGCGGCCTGAGAGTCCTGCTTGAGCAGGAGACCCATTGAACCTGATCTGGGTAATGCCAGCGTAGGGAAGGAAGAAATAGCTTAATCCCCTATGGTGGCATAGGGGATTTTAATTTAAAAGGAGGTGGATGGTTATGTTTCAAAAGGTTAGTGAGGCACAAATCAGCAAGGCGATTGTTAGCGAATTCAGCAAATGGTTTGAGGAATATATTACATCGGACGTAATTGTAGTCGGAGGTGGGCCAAGTGGACTTATGGCAGCAAGGGATTTAGCTAAAGAGGGGTTTAAGACATTAATAGTTGAGAGCAATAACTATCTTGGAGGTGGTTTCTGGATTGGAGGGTATTTAATGAATACCCTTACATTTAGAGCGCCGGCACAAGAGGTTCTCGATGAGCTTAATATTCCGTACAAAGAAGTAAGCGATGGGTTATTTACTGCCGAAGGTCCGAATGCCTGCTCAAAACTCATTTCAGCTGCTGGTGATACTGGTATAAAAATTCTGAATATGACCAAGTTTGACGATGTGGTGTATAGGAATAAGAGGGTAGAAGGTACGGTTATTAACTGGACACCCGTATCTGCATTACCCAGGCAGATTACCTGTGTCGATCCTATTTCTTTAGAGTCAAAAGTGGTGATTGATGCTACTGGCCACGACGCCTGCGTATGCCGCAGTTTAGAGAGAAGAAACATCTTAAAACTGGCAGAGTTTGGGCCGATGGATGTAAATTCTTCCGAGGATCTAGTAGTGGAGAAAACAGGCCAGATTCATCCTGGATTAATAGTGACAGGTATGGCGGTTTCAACCGCTTATGGCATACCCCGCATGGGTCCAACTTTTGGCGGGATGCTGCTTTCGGGAAGAAAAGCTGCTCAGGAGGCGAAAAGCGTGCTTTCCAAAGAATCAATGGATAAATCCTTTCGCGTAAAAGAAGAGGTTGTTGTATAGGCCCGATTATTGGAGTTTGATTAAACCGCGCCTCTCTTTTATTGGCTGGCGATATAATAGGGAGGCGCTTTTTTTATCAGAGGCATAGATGACTAAAGCTATAGCATTGTTATCAGGCGGTCTGGACAGCATTCTGGCAGTAAAGTTGATGCTTGAACAAGGCATAGAGATTGAAGCGGTAAATTTCTTGACTGTATTTTGCACGTGCACTGCCCGGGGCAAAACATGCCTTGCATCGAAGTCTGCGGCTGACAAATTAGGCATAAAACTAAAAGTATTTGAAGTCAGTAAAGAATATTTCGAAGTAATAAAAAATCCAAAATATGGCTATGGCAGAAATGTAAACCCGTGTCTGGATTGCCGCATATTTATGTTTAAGAAAGCCGGACAATATATGAAAGAAAATAGCGCGCAGTTTTTGATTACCGGAGAAGTTTTGGGAGAACGCCCGATGTCTCAACGAGAAGATGCAATGAGGATTATAGAAAGAGACAGTGGATTGAAAGGGCTAATCTTAAGGCCGCTTTCAGCCGGGTTATTGGATCCCACGATTCCTGAGAAACAGGGACTGGTTAATAGAGAGAAGCTAATGTCTATTAGCGGACGTTCACGAAAACCACAGATGCGCCTAGCAACACAGCTGGGAATTTATGACTACCCTTGCCCGGCAGGAGGCTGTCTTCTGACAGATACCGGCTTCGCTAATCGGATGAGGGATTTAATAAAACACAAACCGGATTTTACTGTCAATGATGTTCAGTTATTAAAGGTTGGAAGATATTTCCGGCTTGGGCCTGAAGCTAAACTTATTGTAGGCAGAAACGAGGAGGAAAACGATAGATTATTAAAGCTGGCTCAAACGCCGGATTTGCGTTTTTATCCGGTTGGCGTAAAGGGTCCGGTTGGGATAGGTAGGGGCGTATTTAATAGTGAGCATGCCTCTACAGCTTCCTCGATTATCGCAAGATATAGCGATGGCGATTTAAAGCAGAGTATAAAAATTGAGTATAGGGATGGTTCAAGCAGCAGGCAAGTGATTGTTTTGCCAATGTTGCCTCAGGAGATAGAAAACTACAGAATATAATTTTTAAATTTTCTACTTGACAAAAAGCAGAAGAAATGGTATATTTTACTATGTTGATAAACTTAATAAGGATAAGGTAGCATTATCATGAGGATTTCAGCACGATGTGATTATGCCTGTAAGGCGCTTTTGGAACTAGCGTTACACTGGCCTAGTAAAGATCCGGTGCAGTTGCATACAATATCCGAGAACCAGGGGATTCCCACGAAGTATTTAGTGCATATTTTAATTCAGCTAAAGAGGATGGGTCTTATTGAAAGTATCCGAGGGAAGCAGGGCGGATATAATTTAACAAGGAATCCCAATGAGATTACTTTGGGTGAGGTAATACGCGATACCGCAGGCCCGCTTTTGCCATTGGCAAAGACAGCCGCAAAGAGCGAGTCGGCATTCGCAGCCATCTGGGGTGAGGTCGAAGGCGCCATGGCCAAAGTTTTAGACAAAGTGACTTTTGAAGATATTATGAACAAGGTAAGGGGCAAGGAGAGGGCGCTTATTTATCAGATATAGGTAGATATTTTTTTTGGCCGCGACATACAAATAGGGTTTATATATAACATATAAACATTATTGACACATACGAGAAGGAGGTTAAGAAATGGGTTTATTGGAAAACCAGGATGATGTAAAGGAGCTTGTAGAAAACTTAAATTTCAAAGAGAAGGTGGAACGGTCTCTTGCGCTTATAAAAGAAGCACACGAGAAATATGGCGACGGTCTTGTAGTGGCTAACAGCTTAGGCAAGGACTCAGTTTGTGTCTGGGATCTGGCTAAAAGGGTTAGTCCAAAGATCCGAGGTTTTATTGTCACTACGCGCTTCAAGCCGAAAGAGACAGTTCAATTCATGCATGAAACAGTCTCTCAGTATCCCGAAATAAAAGTCTACAAAAACAATGCAACCATACCTGAAAAGCTTTATGAGACCGACCCTGACCGTTGTTGCGACATATTAAAGGTACAGCCGACACGCCAGGCTATCGATGAAATGAAGGTTACCTGCTGGGTTACAGGACTTCGCTGCACCGAAGGAAGAACGCGTACTGATTTTAAAGAGGTTGAGGAGCGTGATAAGGGATTGATAAAACTGAACCCGATTCTCGTCTGGAAAGAAAGAGAGGTTTGGCAATATTTGGCCCTCTATGGCGTTAAGGTAAACCCTCTTTATGGTGAGGGATACAGGTCTTTAGGGTGTCTTCCATGCACAAAGATTACCACTGATGAGAACGAGCGCGCCGGCCGCTGGATTGGCACCAGTAAATGCGGTGGTGAGTGCGGCATTCATACCCGTCCGCTGAAAAATGTAAATGGAGATGGGATTTAGATGCAAGGAGTAAGAGTTGATTAAATATGGGATTCTAATAATTCTGGTGGTTCTGTTTGCCCTTAATATGGGAGGAAGTAATTTTGCCGCCTCTTTTGCGGCAGCACATGGAGGAAAGATTCTTTCGAAACGAAAGTCCCAGATGCTTTTTGCTATATTCGTATTTCTGGGGGCTGTCCTTCTGGGCCAGCCTGTTGCCAGAACATTAGGCAATAGGATAATTCCTCATGAGATTATCGGGTTTGACGTTGTATTGATAATTCTGATTTCAGCAACTTTTAGTCTGTTTATAGCAAACCTGTTGCATGTGCCTCAATCTACGAGCCTCGTGACAGTCGGTGCTTTATTAGGAGTAGGGTTATATTTCAAAGACATATATACAAAAACTTTTTTGTATCTGATACCATTTTGGATTCTTTTACCAGTTATCGGATACCTTTTGACGTATGTGCTGGGAAAACTTGTTTATCCGCCCAGGAGAAGCAATTTCTGGATTTATGAGAAATTAGTTAATCATAAGGAAAGGCTTAAGTTCTTCGTCATCATTGCCAGCTGCTATAACGCATTTTCTGTCGGAACAAATAATGTCGCAAATGCGGTTGGCCTTCTGGCAGGCGCTGGTATATTAGGAAATCTAACAGGCCTTGCATTGGTCGCACCTATTTTTGGCTTAGGCAGCCTTGTATTTCATGAGCCGCTTAAAACCACAAGCCAAAAGATAGTACCATTGGGACTTCTTACAGCTACTATCATATGCGTTGTTACCGGAACTTTGATGATAACAGCATCATTATTAGGAGTGCCGCAGTCTTTTGTTATGATTAAGGTCGCATCAGTTTTCGCCATTAGCGGACTAAAAAATGGACACAAAAATA
>CAYFYW010000490.1:0-2317 GCA_964347425.1 uncultured Nitrospirales bacterium | reverse complement strand
TCCGCACGTGGATAAAAAGTCCAGAGAGCAGTTTGAGATAAGAACTCATAAGAGACTTATATATATACTGGAGCCAACGCCTCAAACGGTTGATGCCCTTATGAAACTTGATCTTGCTGCAGGTGTTGATGTGGAAATAAAGTTATGAAAGGCATACTTGGAAGAAAGATAGGATCGACACAGGTATTTTCTGAAGAAGGCCGTCTTTTACCTGTTACAATCATAGAGGCTGGACCTTGTAAAGTAGTCCAATCAAAGACTGTTGAAAAAGAGGGTTACGGGTCTTTTCAGATGGGGTTTGATGAAATTAAAAAAGAAAAAAATATACCAAAGGGCCGTTTAGGACATTTTAAAAAAGTATCCCTTCCGCCGTATCGCTTTTTGAGAGAGATAAAAATGGAGGGTTTAAAAGTCGGGGATGATGTTACTGTGGATATATTTAACAAAGGAGAAAGGGTTTCTGTTACGGGTGTATCAAAAGGAAAAGGTTTTCAGGGTGTGATGAAGAGGCATAATTACAAAGGAGGACCTGGGTCCCATGGTTCTATGTTTAACAGGGCGCCCGGGTCTATAGGACAGAGTTCTTATCCGTCAAGGGTTTGGAAGAATAAAGGCATGCCCGGCCATATGGGTAACAAGAGCGTGACTGTAAAAAATCTTGAAGTTGTTGACGTTAAAAGAGATCAGAATTTATTGGTTGTAAAAGGTTCACTACCAGGGGCGAACGGCGGTTACTTAATAATAAGGTCAGAATCGACTTTCGAGAGTTCGTCACGGGTTGATTCCGGCGGCTCGCATCGACGCTCTGATAGGAAAGACTAATGCTTCAGGTGGACATTTTAAATAAGGAGAACAAGTCAGTGGGCAAGGTTGACCTGCCGGTTGATATATTTGGCGTTGAAGTCAAAAAGGGACTGCTGCATGAGGTTGTACAAAATTATCTTTCCAATAAAAGGCAGGGCTGTGCCAGTACCAAAACAAGAGGTCTTGTCAGTGGAGGAGGTAGAAAGCCGTATAGGCAGAAAGGTACAGGGAGAGCGAGGGCAGGAAGCAACCGGTCGCCTTTATGGAGAGGTGGGGGCGCAGTTTTTGGTCCTTTGCCGCGAGATTACTCTTACAGGTTACCAAAAAAGGTAAAATGGTCGGCACTTGGAGCGGCCTTCTCCGCGAAATTTTCTGATGGAGAAATAGTTGTAATAGAAGATTTCCCCATAGTAAAACCAAAGACAAAGGATTTAGTTTCTCTGTTAAAAGGGCTTGGACTGAAAAATGTATTGATTATATTGCCAGAAGACAATAAAGCAGTTAAACTTGCAGCAAGGAACATTCCTGACGTAGATGTCGCAATAGTGGGTGGGTTGAGTGTTTACAATATTCTTGTTCATGAGAAGCTCCTTATGACTCGGGAGACAGTGGAACGAATTAAAGAGGTATATCTGGGATGAAGACTTCATATGATGTCCTTCTGGGGCCTCTCTTAACAGAGAAGGGGGCGATGCTTAAAGAAAAAGACAACAAGGTAGTATTCAGGGTGGGACGAAATGCCAATAAGATAGAGATAAAAAAAGCGGTCGAGGAGATTTTTAAGGTAAAAGTTAATCGCGTCACTACGATAAATTGCAGGGGCAAAATGAAACGTTTAGGGAAATTTGAGGGCAGAAAACCTAATTGGAAGAAGGCAGTAGTAACGCTAAAAAAGGGAGAGAAATTAGATTTCATTGAAGGTGTTTAGATGGCTGTAAAAAAATATAAACCAACATCGCCAGGCTCCCGCTTTAAAAGTGGATTAGATTTTTCTGAAATAACAGAGACGAAGCCCTTTAAGGCACTTTTAAAGCCGATAAAAAAAAGTGGCGGTAGAAACAACAGAGGTCGTACTACCGTATGGCGTAAAGGCGGCGGTCATAAAAGGACATATAGAATTATAGATTTTAAACGTGATAAACCTGGTATTACTTCTTTTGTTGAATCTGTAGAATATGATCCTAACAGATCCGCGAGGATAGCCCTTCTTAAATATGCAGATGGTGAAAGGAGGTATATACTTGCCCCTGTTGGCGTCAATGTTGGTGATTCTCTTGTTTCAGGACAGGACGTGGAGATAAAAAATGGCAATGCACTGCCAGTGGAAAATATTCCTCTTGGCACAATAATTCATAATGTTGAAATCTGGCCTGGTCAGGGGGGTAAGCTTGCAAGAAGTGCAGGTAACTATGCTCAGCTTATTGCAAAGGAAGAAAGATTCTGCCAGATAAAACTTTCGTCGGGTGGGGTCAGACTCGTGCCCTCCGAGTGCATGGCTACTGTTGGCCAGGTA
>CAYFYW010000489.1:0-2252 GCA_964347425.1 uncultured Nitrospirales bacterium | reverse complement strand
GCCGAGAACAGGTGAACTGTTATCAATCGTAAAGAGTTCAATAGCGACATCTGATAAAATTACACATTGATCAAATAATGGTTTTCTTGACGCTGTCCTCGTTTGTCTCAGTGCCCTGTAACCATCTTCTCTGATCATGTCAACAAAATTAAATATCTCATTCTTCGGTCTTTGATACTGTCTAAGAACCCTTGAGAATATCTCAACAGAGGTTTCAAACTCCTCCGGAATAACTTCATCTGCACCGAGTTTTAACAGCCCATCTACTTCTGTAACGTACTTGGTTCTTGCGATAATAAACAGTTCGGGGTTTTGATTCCTTGCCGTTTTGACAATATTTCTGCATGATAAAGCGTCTGAAATCGCAATAACGATAATCTTTGCTGTTTTTATACCGAGCTTGTGAAGCACCTCAACTTTTGTCCCGTCACCATAATATATCGGCTCTCCCTGCTTCTTCATTTCCCTGACCGTAGCAAAGTTTAATTCAAGCACAGCATAGGGAATATCTGCTTCTTTCAAAACCCTTGCAAGGTTTCGTCCGTTTAAACCAAAGCCGATAATAATAATGTGGTCTTTTCTTTTCTCTGGATACTCCTCATTCTCTGAGAGTTCTTTGGTGCCTTCAAGCCTTTTCAATATTTTATGTGAACTCAGTCTGCTTGCTATAACAGGAGAGATTTGCATAATGAACGGTGTTAGAAGCATAGTTAATACAGATGCAGACAGAAAATCCTGGTATATCTTATTTGAGATCAGGCCTGCTGAAAGTCCGGCAACAGCAAGCACAAATGAAAATTCACCGACCTGGGCAAGGTTTATGCTGGACTGTATTAATGTCCGCAAAGGCCGTCTCAGCAGATACATGGAAAGGAAGCCGCTAGAAAATTTCAGAATAATTATACTGACAAAAAGGAAAAGGACTAACAATAAATTATCAATAAAGTATGACGTGTCCATGAGCATGCCGACTGATATAAAAAACAACCCGTTAAAACTGTCTCTCAAAGGGAGTATCGTTGAGGTGGCCTCATGGGAATATTCGGACTCGGAAATAACAAGACCGGCAAGAAAGGCTCCAAGCGCAAGGGAGAGACCGAATTCAGATGTTATAAATGCTATTCCAAAGCAAATTATTAAAATTGTAAGGACAAAGAGTTCACGGCTTCTTGTATGGACAATCTGTTGCAGTATATTGGGAACAAGCCACCTGGCCGAAAACAGGACTACAATGATAATTGCAATGGCTTCACCGATCGCTAATGTTATTTCAGTTAATCCTGCTCCACCTGAAAGAATCGGGATCAAAAGCATAAAAGGAACAACGCAGAGATCCTGAAATATAAGTATGCCGATGCTGATTCTTCCATGAGGGGAGTCTGACTCTGCCTTGTCAGAAAGCAGTTTCATTACAATTGCGGTACTGCTTAATGCAACCAGGAAGCCCAGGAAAAGGGCCGTGTTGGGGTTTCCAATGCCAAACCATTGATGAGCAGCTAAGGCAGTCAGTGCAACTGTAATAAATACATGGAGTCCACCGATACCAAAGACCTCCAGGCGCATTTTCAAAAATCTGGACAGAGAAAATTCAAGACCTATTGTGAAAAGCAGAAGGATAACGCCTATTTCTGCAAGGGTCTGAATCGTGTTGAGGTCCTGAATAAAATGCAGTCCATGCGGGCCGAGCAGTACCCCTGCCAGCAGGAATCCTACAATAGACGGTATTTTTACTCTGTGCAGCACGAATACTACAACTGCAGATATTCCAAGAATTATTACCAGGGACTTTAAAAAAACAAGTTCATGCATAACTTAATCGATAGTTTACAAATATATATACATCGCCAACTCAAAAATATACATACATCGTGAACCTTAATGAAAATTTGTTTACAGACATAACGAACCTTCATGTCATCATCCGGCTTGACCGGATGATCCAGAAAAATGTTGATTTAATCCTTGGATTCCCTCTATGAGTCGTAGACCGATCAAGCATGCCCTCTGACTTGATCAGGGGTCAGGGAATGACATCTATTGATTTATCAAAGATCAAACTCTAACGTTCGCTATGTTTGTATATTTTAAGACTCCAACATTAGTTCACAATGTACAGATACTCATTAGATAGTATATATAATTTCGATGCTTTTTAAATGAATAACCAAAGTTCTAAAGCCCGCTGGTTATTCATTTTCATCATGACTGTGTGTCTTGCTGAACGGTATTGATTGTTAGAAGGCCGGGGAAGG
>CAYFYW010000488.1:0-3280 GCA_964347425.1 uncultured Nitrospirales bacterium | reverse complement strand
AGAGAATGCAGAGAACCGCTCTGCATGAGCGGAATAAGCGGGGAAATGGTGCTTAAAGAAATTAAGGAATACCTGTGAAAGATTTCAAATCCCGAATTTCAAATTCCAAATTCGTGGTTTTCTTATTTCTAAACTTATGTTATTTTATCGCCTTTCCCACTCATCTTCAGGCAAACCCCGGGGTCCCGGAAAAACTTGTTTACCATGTGTACTGGATAGGAATAAGAGCGGGTAAGGCTACCCTTGATTTTTATGATACTTCAGAAGGTCTTACCATTAAGTCTCGTGCAACATCAGCCTCATTTATCTCACTTTTTTATAAGGTCGACGATGTTGCAGAGAGTATACTTTATTCAGACGGGTACCCGAGCAGATATACACTTAAAATACTGGAAGGACGCCACAGGAGGGATAAAGTTACCTTCTTTGGAATAAAGCCGGCCAGCGGACCTCAAAAGATTGTTTACAATAACAGACTCGACAACGAGACTAAAGAATTTTATTTAGAGGAGCAGGCTTTTGACCCTTTATCCGGGTTTTACGAGGTAAGGAAAAGACCACTTGAAGTTGGACATTCTGAGCACCTTGATATTTTTGACAGCAAAAAACTCTGGGATGTGGAAGTTCAGGTGTTGAGGAATGAGAGGGTTCGTGTGCCTGCAGGCGAGTTCGCTACTGTCGTTATAAAACCGATTCTTCAATCCGAGGGCATCTTCCTGAAAAAAGGTGAGGTTTATATATGGCTCACAGATGACGAAAAGAGAATCCCGGTTATGGTGAAAAGCAGGGTTAAAATAGGCAGTTTTGTAGCGAAGCTGGTGGACGGGGACTATTAAAAAAGACAAAATTACAGATTTCAGATTGCGAATTACAAATTTGTAATCTGTAATTTGAAATAAATAATGAGTATGCTTTCGGTCGCGATAATAACCCACAACGAAGAAGACAACATCAGGGATGCTCTTGAAAGTGTCAAGTGGGCTGATGAAATTGTCGTTGTTGATTCGTTCAGCACCGACAGGACGCAGGTAATATGTAGAGAATATACAGATAGGGTATACTCTGTTGAATGGACGGGCTTTTCAGAACAAAAGAACAGGGCAGTTTCAATGACCAGGTATCCGTGGGTTTTTGTCCTTGATGCAGACGAACGTATTACAGAAACCCTGAGGGATGAGATTATTGCCCTGCTGCGGAAGAGTCCCGCTGTGGATGGCTATTTTGTCCCGAGGAAAAATTATTTTGGTAACAGGTGGATCAGGCACGGCGGGTGGTGGCCTGACTATACATTAAGGCTCTTCAGACGAGAAAAAGGCCTGTTTGAAATACGGGAAGTGCATGAGGCTGTAAAACTCAACGGCAATACCGGACGCTTAAAAAACCCGATTGAGCATTACACGTATAGAGATGTGAATGATTATCTCATAAGGATGAAGACATATTCTGCACTGGCGGCAAAAGAACTCTTGAGAAAAGGAAAGAGGGCTACTGTTCTTGATATTATTTTTAGACCTGCTGCCACTTTTATCAGAATGTTGTTCCTGCAGATGGGCATGCTCGATGGTATTTATGGCATAATACTTGCGTATCTTAATTCTGTTTATACATGCAACAAATACTTGAAATTAAGAGAAATGCATAGGAAGACAAACCTCCAAATCTCAAGCACCAAATACCAGATAAATCACCTGTCTGCCGGTAGCGTAGGCAAGCGCCAGATTCCAATTTCTAAATGTTTGGAATTTCGGTATTGGAAATTTGAACCTATTTGTAATTTGGAATTTGGTTATTGTAATTTTAAAATTTATATTATGGAGGGGTAAATGCACATTTCTGTTATAGGAGCAGGATATGTAGGATTGGTCACCGGAGTATGTTTTGCTGAATTCGGGCTCAATGTCACCTGTGTTGACAATGATGAGAAAAAGGTAAAACTGTTAAAGAAAGGCATAGTACCTTTTTACGAACCCGGGACCGAAGAACTTCTGCAGAGAAATCTAAGGTCAGGGCGTATACGATTCAGTTCAAACATTGCAGACGCCGTGGAATCTTCCCTTGTTGTATTTATTGCGGTTGGTACACCTCCGCGCGGTGACGGCTCCGCGGATATGAGACACGTTGAAGATGTAGCAAAGGAAATAGCCAGATACATAAAAAGTTATAAAGTAATTGTCACCAAGAGCACGGTCCCTGTAGGCACAGGTGAAAAACTTAGAAACATAGTTTCAAAAAATCTGAGGGAGACTATAGATTTTGATATTGTATCGAACCCCGAGTTTTTGAGAGAAGGGGCGGGGATAGAGGATTTTATGAGGCCCAACAGGGTAGTTATTGGTGCATCAAGTGCTCAGGCAGTTGCAATAATGACGGATCTGTACAGGCCCCTTTATCTTATTGAAACGCCTTTCATCATTACTGATATAGCAACTGCTGAACTTATAAAGTACGCTTCAAATGCCTTTCTTGCTACAAAAATATCATTTATTAATGAAGTTGCAAATCTCTGTGAGGCAGTTGGTGCCAATGTCCAGGTGGTTGCAAAGGCAATGGGTCTGGATAGAAGGATTGGTTCCAAATTCCTACATGCAGGGCCTGGCTATGGAGGCTCCTGTTTTCCAAAGGATACCCTTGCACTCATTCAACTTGCGAAAGACAATAATATTACTCTCGGGATTATAGATGCAGCTGTTAAGGCCAATGAGCATCAAAAGGAAAAGGCCTTACAAAAGATCAAAGATACTGTGAGGCCGCTCAGGGGAAAAACTATCTGCATTCTCGGTCTTTCATTCAAGCCGAACACCAATGACCTGAGAGATGCGCCGTCCCTGTATATCATCAATAAACTCCTCAGGGCAGGGGCAAAGATAAGGGCCTATGATCCCGTAGCAATAAATGACGCCAAAAAGATCTTTTCCGGTGTAACTTACTGCAAGGACTCTTATGACGCTGTAAAAGGGGCAGATGCCGTTGTAATAGTTACAGAATGGAACCAGTTCAGAAACCTTGACTTTCGCAGGATAAGAAGCCTCACAAAAGGGACAGTTTTCATTGACCTTCGAAATATCTATGACAGTGATAAAATAAGGGAACTCGGTTTTAAGTATTATTCGGTGGGAAGGCCGTAAAAATATAAAAATTCAAGTAACTAAGCAGGTTGTCAGGTTCACGGTTCACGGTTGGTCGCCTTGTCCCCCTGTTTTCTTTGTGAAAACAAAGAAGGGGGACCTTATGTTATTAAGATAGTTGGTAAATCAATTCGAGTATCGGTTGCCATGCCTCA
>CAYFYW010000487.1:0-3655 GCA_964347425.1 uncultured Nitrospirales bacterium | reverse complement strand
AACCCGGGTGAGACAGGAGGGGGGAAGGAAACTAACGGGGTTGATGACGATGGTAACGGCTATATAGATGATTATCAGGGTTGGGATTTCACTGACGATGACAATGACCCAAGCCCTGTTGATGAACCGGGCCCTTTCGGATTCAAGGACAATCATGGGACCGCGGTTGCCGGAGTTGCAGGGGCAATCGGCAATAATAATAAGGGAGTTGCGGGAAGCGCACCAGGCGCCGTCATCCTCCCGGTTCGGATGAACTCGGGTTATTGTTCGACTTTTGCCGATGCAATGCGGTATGCCGGGAAACATGCCGACGTAGTAAATAACAGCTGGAGTATTGATGCGTGTGAAAGCAATTTGAACTCTGCAATCTCTGATGTAGTCAATGGTACCATTGCCGGATCACGACGGGGAACAAAGGGCACGCCTGTTCTGTTTGCAAGCGGCAATGATGCAAGCGGCTGGATAAAGTCTACGTTAACCGGATTTTCCGTTGGTACTTATACATTTCGATGGAGATATTCAAAAGATGCAAACACATCTGCAGGTTATGATACGGTCTGGGTGGATGACATCAGGTGGCCGGGAGGGGGTATAACAGATTTTGAAAGCGAAACCGTCGGGAACATTCCTACCGGTTTCACCAGTGGAGGAAGCGCTACCTGGACGGTTGTAAGCGATGGTATTCATGCTCGCGGGGCTTCAGGAAAATCCGTAAAGGCAGGGACCATTACTCACTCACAGGAAACGTACCTTGAAATAACTATGGCAGTAGGAGCCGGGGATCTGACCTTCTGGGCCTGGGTCTCTTCAGAGCAGGATTATGACTTCTTTGATTTCTACGTTGATGGCACCAGATATTTTCATTATACTCCCGGACAATACGGTCATTTCAATGATGTCGGATATCCAGCATCAAATCCAGATACAATAGCCGTAGGTGCAAGTAATGACGGAGGGATAAGTGGTGCAGAAGAACGTTCATATTACAGCCAGTTTGGCAATGCTCTTGACGTTGTTGCTCCCAGCAGCGGAGGAGGACAGGGAATAACCACAACAGACCGTACGGGAACTAAAGGGTATGATAAATCAGACTATTACTCTTCATTCGGCGGCACTTCGTCAGCTACTCCACTGGCAGCCGGCATTGCTGCCGGGATTATAACACTTAATCCTGCTCTGACAGCAGATGAGGTGCGCTCGGTACTGCGTGGAGGGGCTGACAAAATCGGTCCTTATACATATCCTGGTGGTAGAAATGATTATTACGGGTATGGCCGTGTAAACCTATATAACTCACTCCTGAACCCATTCCCGGCATGTACGGACAATGATGATGACGGATACGGAAATCCGGGTAATGCATCCTGCAGAGAGGGTGCTGAAACTGACTGCAATGACAGCGATGATACAATTTATCCGGGCGCACAGGAATTATGTGATAATAAGGACAATGACTGCAATTCCGGGACAGCCGATGGCTCAGGGGAGAGCTGGTATGGTACTGCCTGTGACGGTCCTGATTCAGACCTGTGTGAAGAAGGTACATATGAGTGCACAGGCGGCGCACAGATCTGCTCGGACAGTACAGGTGATAATCTGGAAATATGCGATGGTGCGGACAACGACTGTGATGGCAGCATTGACGAGGGATATGACGTTGATAACGACACTTATACTGTATGTAACGGCGACTGTGATGACAACAACCCTTCAATAAATCCAGAAACATACTGGTATCAGGATTCTGACGGGGACAGTTATGGAAATCTGTCCGTTCCGTTGCAACAGTGCATCCAGCCGGAAGGATATGTATCGGACAGCAGTGACTGTGATGACAGCGATCCCGATATTTACCCGGGGGGTCCGGCTGTACGCATTACAGGAGTATCACCTGCATATTATTCCACTCTCCAGGCTGCCTATGATACCGCAGTTGAAGGGGCCATTATCCAGAGTAAGGCTAAAGTCCTTGAGGAAGACCTGGACATTAACCTGAACAAAACAGTAACTCTGGAGGGTGGGTATAACTGCGATTATACGATTGCTACCGGGAAAACCACAATCAACGGGACTCTGACAATCAGTAACGGACAATTTTTCATCGGCAATATTGCCGTGGAGTAGGACCTGGCGTATGCTGTTGGAGTCATGCATTATTTGGGGATAATAAAATAGAAATTATTTCCGTATTGTGTAGCCTCATAGCCTGCGGCTCCGCCATGTATCTCAACGGCATTTTTTATGAAATTCAGACCGTGCCCTGTACCGGCCCTATCCAAGGCATTGCTACCGCGATAACCATCGTCAAATATTCTTTCACGCTCTTCCGGGGCTATATGCGGCCCTGTACTGAAAACATTATACTTTACGCCATCTTTACCGGGCCCAAAGAAATCTTTGACAACCTCGCAGCCATATGCTACATACTTACTTTTTTCACCTGTTTCAGCAGTTACCTCTCGAGTATATTTAAGCGCATTTGAAAAGAGGTTGGCATATACCTGGGCTATTAAACCCACATCCACTACATTTATTATCTCTTCTTCAGGGATACCGCTCAGCCGGTCATCTATTGAAATGCCCATTTCTCTGAATTGTTTCAGGTACCGCTCAAGCTGAGGGCGTACAACATCTTTCTTCATATTGCACAGCTTGGTACGAAGAGTAAGCTGCCCCTGGTCAAAATGGCTTCTGCGCAGTAATGTTTCAATAAACAGGCTCATATTTTTATGATGTTTCTCTATATTTTCCAGCTCTACAGTCAAACCCCGGTTAACGTCAGTCAACTCATCCCCAAAATTCTTCATACAGGCCGCATCACACTGTCCTGTGGATGATTTTTCCAAAAAAAGCTTTTCCATTTCGGCACTTCTCATTATCTTGCCCTTCAGATCTTTCAGAAAAAGCTTATATACCATATTGGGCACGATTACGTTGTGCTCTATATCAGCAACAAGAGAACGAATAAATCTCAGATGTTCAATATTTTTCTCTACCAGAAGCCGGTTATGGACATTGAAACCAATACGGTTCGCATATTTCTCGAAAAAAAGTTCAAGATGCTCGCCTTTGTCTTTGACCGGATATACCTCTAACAACCCGAGTACATTGTCCTCGGTCTGAAAAGGGAGTTGGTCAATCAGGAGTTTTTTCCCCCGTATTGTCAATACAAGACTGTCCCCGTCTGTGTAATAAGGACGTTCTTTCGGCATTACATCATCCCGGGGAGGCGAATTCATATCGCACTCGACATTATCGGTTTTTGCAGTGAGTGCCAGGGCATTAAGTTTAGGGTCGACAAGGTATAGATAGGCTTCCAGGTTGAAAAAACTCCTGGGGATCGCCACACACAAGACATAGAAGTCTTCTATGCTGTCAAACTCCTGTGCAAGGTCAAAAAAGGTCTTCAAGGCGCTATTCTCTGTTTGTGTAAAATTATACCGCTGGTAATCCACCTTTTTCGTCTCAATCCGTTCTGATATATATTTAAATCTGTCCATAATATCGTTAAATAAAAGAAATGATAAGGAACATCCTGAGTCAGCATAAATCCCATATCCGTAATTCAGGTTATCCCTGACTAATGTTATAACAATAACAGTATTTGCATTTCAATGCAAATCAAACAAAACAGCAAAAATCCTGAAATTGAATT
>CAYFYW010000486.1:0-6258 GCA_964347425.1 uncultured Nitrospirales bacterium | reverse complement strand
TTATATTGTCGGGGGAACTGAAAGAGAAGAATTTACGGCGATTGTTCATAATCTAAGATCGCTGACAGAGAATCTGGACGATATTTTGAAGGAAAACAGGGAGCCCATAAAAACGACCCTCGTACAATTTCAGGATTTCTCTGAAGAACTGAAGAACAAAGGACCAGGGCTTATTGATGACCTCAGCAATACCGCCAGGGAATTAAGAGAGGTTATCGAAGAAAACAGATATGCATTAAGAGAAAGCGTGGAGAATGTTGAGAAGGCTTCGAAATCGGCTGGTAATATTGTCCAAAAGATAGAGAAGGGAGAGGGAACATTAGGCAAAATTCTGAAGGACGATAAGCTTTATGATTCGTTCAGCAAGGTTGCAGAGGGAGCTGGCAAATCATTTGACGTTGTTGACAGGTTGAAAACGTTCATGGATTTTCGTACGGAGTACCTGACGGGAGACGGTGATTGGAAAGGATATTTTGATTTAACCCTGCAGCCCCGCGAGGACCGATTCTATATACTCGGAGTTGTATCAGACCCTATAGGCTCGACCGAAGTTACGGAGACGGTGGTTAATGGTTTAGCAGAAAAAAAGGAGGAGATAAAAAGAAAAATTGAATTTTCAGCCCAATTTGCCAAGCGCTTTGAGGACTTCGCCCTCAGGGTTGGAATGCTTGAAAATACTTTTGGTGTAGGAGCGGATTATTTCTTAAATAAAGATAGAGGGAAGATTAGTTTCAGTATGTGGGATTTTAGTGCTGATGAAGCAGACGCAGACAACGCCCATATGAAAGTAGGCTTGGATTATAGAATCTTTAAGCACATTTTTGTAAGTAGCGGTGTTGACAATCTCCTTAATAGTAACCGCAGAGGTATATATGTTGGAGGGGGGCTGAGATTTGAGGATGAAGATTTAAAATATATTTTTGGCCTGTTGCCCTAGCTGGCTGATAGTACAATAATTTGACAATCAGACCGTAAATTTAGTAGCTTTTATCCTTGTGTGTAATTATTTTTGCTGGAGAGAACCCGACCGGAAGAGTCGTTCCGACGGCCGAGTTAGTTCAGCACAAATACTAACGAGGGAAAATTATTAATTTTGACAATGGTGAGATGTATTAAATTTTATTTAATGTTATTTTTTATAATAAGGTTAATACATGTAGGGGGAGTAGCGGAGTCTTTTCCTCAAGAATCAGAAGTCAATTCAGATGTTCATACGGAGGAGGATAACAATCCTGTACATGCTGTAACTGATTCAGTATTGTCTTATTTTTATCCAGTCAGCGGTGTAATTCTGGGGTTTGAAAAGGGGCTTGCAAAAGTTGAGTTCATGACCGGGAGAAAACTTAAAAGGGGAATGCGATTTTCTGTTTTTAGGAAGGGCAGGCCATTCTTTCATCCTGTAACAAAAGAGCCGATTGGGAAGACTGAGGAATTTACAGGACGGATAGAGATAAAAGAGAGGGAAGATGAATTATATCTGTGCCGTGTCGTTAACGGCAGCCCCGAGGTTGGTGATTTAGTAAGAATTACATCTTCAAAGTTGAAGCTTGCTTTTTTTCAGGATAGAAACGCCGAGTGGACACTCTCTGAGATGTTCTATAACTCATTAAAGGATTCAGGGCGCTTCAATTTTTTGGAGTCTTATACAAAGACCTATGAACCAGAGGAATTATCCAGGCTGGCCAGAGGGTTGGGCGCTGAAGTAGTCCTTCTTTTTTCAACTCCTGCAAAAGAAGAAAATATGTTTGTAAATGTGAAATTGTTCTGGGCTGAAGATGCAGTTGCCTTCGCAGAAATTGAACATATGATGGGACAGAGTCTTGTCAGGGAGCTTATGCATGAGGAAGAGAAAGTCCCTATTGGTTCACCCGGGGGAGAACCGTGGGCAAGTTATAAACTCGCAGGTGGAGAGTTCATTGCAACGGGTGACGTTGATGGGAATGGTGAAAGAGAACTGGTTGTTGGTGACGATACTAGCATACGAATTTACAACTACCAGGATGAGCCTCGTGAGATCTGGTTTATCAAAGGCAGCCCTCAAGAGAGAATCCTCTCTATTGATGTATTGGACGTCAACAACAACGGTAGGGCGGAGATATTCGTCACATCGCTGAGAGGTGAGAGTATAATGAGCTCTTATGTTTTGGAATATGATCCCACAGGGGGATATAAAAGGATATGGGACAAGGTTTCTTATATATTGAGAGTTGTTGACGAAAGTTTACTTATGCAGAGATTTACGCCGTTTAAAACGTTTACCGGCCCCGTGTATACGGGAGTATGGAGAGAAGGGCGTTATGAAACAGGCAATGTCCTGGAACTTCCTGAAGGGGTAAATATATACGGATTTACTTATGTTGATTGGCAGGGTAGCGGGCATCCACATGTTTTTGCTTTTGATGACAATGGATACCTGAATCTCTACAGCGGGAGAGAATTAATATGGAGGAGTGAAGAGTCTTATGGAAAGTTTGAGATCTCATTTGAAAAAAAAAGCTATTCTGTAGTAGACCCTGAAGAGAAATGGTTCGTGAGGGGGCGTCTGGCGTCTGTTAAAACAAACCAGGGGCAAAAAGTCATTGTGGTTAAAAAGATTCCTTTCGTATCCAAAGTGCCTGGGGTGGGGTATCGAAAGGCAGAGGTTTATTCATTCTGGTGGGATCGGGAAGTGATGAATGAAACCCTGGTTCTTGGTGGTGTTAAAGGTAGGGTAACTGATTACTGGGTAGAAAATAATAATTTGTTGCTTATTAGCAGACCAAACATTTTTATGTTTCTAGAAAAGTCGCTTTCCGGCGATTTCATAAAAGGAAGCACACTCTATTATTACAATCTTACAGGAAAATGAAATGCTCAAACAAATTCCAAATTACAAATTCCAAATACCAAATAAATTTCAAATTCCAATATTCAAATTTCCAAACATGTTTCAGTTGTTGAGATTCTGGTCATTGAATATTATTTGAGATTTGGTTCATGGAATTTGGTGCTTGTTTAGGATTTAGAATCTTAAAATACTTTGTAGTTTAAAGGTTTTTCAAAGATGGATATTAGACATGTGGCAATAATTATGGACGGAAACGGTCGCTGGGCCAAACTCAGAGGTCTTTCAAGAATTGAAGGGCACAAGGAGGGTGTTAAAAGAGTAGGAGAAATTATTGACGCTTCTATTGAATTAAAAATTAAGGCACTTACTCTCTATGTTTTTTCAATGGAGAACTGGCAGAGACCGAAAAAAGAGGTCAACGCCCTGATGAATCTTTTAGATTTTTATCTGAGAAATGAAATGAAGAAACTCGCAAGAGACAACATAGTATTCAGGGCTATAGGAGATTTCGGGAGGCTTCCGGAGAGCATTAAAAGGCTCTTAAAAGAGTTTGAGTCATTGACGAGAGAAAACACGGGTCTTTTACTTACAGGTGCGCTCAGCTACGGCGGTAAAGAGGAAATCATCGGGGCTGTAAAGCGTATAGTAAGGGAAGGCTTGACGCCTGAAGATATTACTGAGAAAACCTTTGAAAAATATTTATATACGGCTGGGTTACCAAATCCAGATTTAATAATACGTACCAGTGGAGAAATGAGGCTGAGCAATTTTTTACTCTGGCAATCCGCGTATTCCGAACTGTATTTTACGCAGACAATGTGGCCTGATTTTGGAAAAGATGAGTTTATATCTGCTATTATGGAATATCAAAGAAGAGAGAGGAGATTTGGCGCCTTGCCGAGAACATATAATCCTCATTTCGAGAGAGAGAGAGGATAGAAAAACAGCCTTGAATCATAAGAGGCATATCGTAGCGGTAGTTTTTTTGCCGATTTTTTTTGCCTATATTTATTTCTTACCTTCCTTTCCCTACTTTCTGGCGTTGCTTTTAGTTGTTGGTATGCTTGCGATGCGTGAATTTTATATTATGTACGGGGTGACACAGAAACTTTATCTCCCCGGCGTCATCATAGGGGTCGTATTATTATATATAACCTGCCGCCACCCCGCATATTTCATGGACGGTATTTTTCTCAGTTTGTTCCTTTTATTGTTAATAAGACTCCTTGCTTTTGGGACTCCATCGGGAGGCATGTCAGAAATAGGACCTCTTGGTGTTGGATTTTTTTATATTTCAGGTTTTTTGAGTTTTCAATGGTTTTTAAGAAATGAAATTTTCGGGAGAGAATATATATTTTTGCTCTATTCATCGGTATGGCTAGCAGACAGCGCAGCTTATTACATTGGTACATATATTGGTAAAAAAAAGCTCTATCCCGCTGTAAGCCCCAATAAGACGATTGAAGGCCTGTTGGGGAGTATAATGGGCGGTGCATTAGGTGCTTTAATTATCAAGGTTATCTTTGATCTTCCCGGAGTTCAAATTATGGGAGCAATAGTAATTGGAGTCATGTTGGGATTGGCAACAGTGATAGGTGATTTAATAGAATCTATGTTTAAACGGGATGCCGGTGTAAAGGACTCAGGCTGCCTTATCCCCGGGCACGGCGGTGTACTTGATAAAATTGACGGACTTCTTGTTGCCGGGCCGGTTCTTTATATTATTTTGAGTTATTTTAGATGAAAAGAATTACCGTTTTAGGCTCGACCGGTTCTATTGGTAGAAATACCATGGAAGTTGTTCGTCGTTTCCCTGACAGGTTTAAGATTGTCGGCCTCTCTGCAAAGAAAAATATACACTTGCTGGAAGAGCAGATAAATACCTTTAAACCGGAGGTTGTGGCTGTTTTTGATGAGTCGGCCGCTGAGGATCTGAAGAAAAGAGATGTCCCCGTGGAAATTCTGACCGGTGAAAAGGGGCTGATAAAGGTCGCAACTATCGAACATGCAGATATGGTGGTTTCAGCTATTGTTGGATCAGCCGGTCTTATGCCTACCCTTGCTGCGATAGGGGTTGGAAAAGACATAGCCCTTGCTACAAAGGAGTCTCTTGTAATGGCAGGCTCAATAATTATGGCTGAGGCTTCGAAGAAAGAGGTCATGATAATTCCTGTTGACAGCGAGCACAGCGCAATTTTTCAATGTCTGAACGGCAGGGAAGGGCATGGGATTCAAAAGATTATATTGACAGCTTCTGGAGGCCCCTTTCTGGGAAGAAATCTCTCGGATCTTGGCTCGGTAACTCCTGAGGAAGCTTTAAGGCACCCTAACTGGCTTATGGGCAGGAAGATTACAATAGACTCCGCAACCCTGATGAATAAGGGGCTTGAAGTAATTGAGGCGCACTGGCTTTTTGGTTTATCGGCAGAAAAAATTGAGGTGCTTCTTCATCCGCAGAGTATAGTACACTCAATGGTTGAGTTTATTGATGGGAGTGTTATAGCACAGATGTCAATACCGGACATGAAGGGTCCAATAAGTTATGCACTTTCCTATCCGCAGAGATTTGAAAACGTTATGCCATCACTTGATTTATCAAAGGTGGGGAACCTGACATTTGAGGAGCCTGACAGAAATAAATATAAGAGTCTCTCATTGACATATGAGGCGCTGAAAGTTGGCGGAACAATGCCTTCTGTGCTGAATGCTGCAAACGAAGTTGCGGTGGAGGCTTTTCTCAATGCAAAAATACCCTTTACAGATATCCCCACTATAGTTGCTGATACAATGGCACAGCACAAGGTCTCATATCGTGAGACACTTGAAGATATTATTGGCGCCTCGAACTGGGCTCAAGACAAGGCAGAAGATATCGTTGAGTCATTTAGAGCCGAGAAAAAGGAATAGTTCTTATTTATATGAAGTGTCATAAATGAGACACAAGTATTTAAGTCGTTTTGTATAGTAAAATAAAGGTAAACAAATGAGAAAAAAACTGAGGAATTAATAGATGACATTACTTTGGGCGGTTGTTCTGTTTGGTACGTTGATTTTCTTTCACGAGTTCGGGCATTTTATTTTTGCCAAGCTTGTCGGTGTGAAGGTATTAAAGTTCTCCCTTGGATTTGGCCCCCGGCTCTTTGGCAAGAAGATCGGTGAGACCGACTATATTGTTTCAGCAATACCACTTGGAGGCTATGTAAAGCCACTCGGTGAAGAACCAGGAGAAGAAATTAATGATGAAGATAAACCGAGGGCCTTTAATTTTCAGCCTGTATGGAAGAGGGCAGTAATTGTTGCTGCCGGACCTGTTTTTAATTTCGTACTGGCCTATATTATTTTTGTTGTTTTTTTGAGTATAGAGCTCCCTATTGCAATACCTAATTTAAGCAGCATAACACCTACTATTGAAGACGTCCTGGAGAATTCTC
>CAYFYW010000485.1:0-6874 GCA_964347425.1 uncultured Nitrospirales bacterium | reverse complement strand
CTAAAGGGGTAAAGGTATTGCCTGCGAGTTCAGGAATACAGGAATTGACAGCACTCGATGAGTTCCAGCGGCTAAGGCTAATTGAAGAGTTTGAATTGTATAACAGCGATATAGATATCCTTTTAATAGATACAGCATCGGGTATATCAACGAATGTGGCATTCTTCTGCATGGCTGCTCAGGAGATAATTATTGTCACGACACCAGAGCCTACGGCAATAACTGATGCATATGCCGTAATTAAAGTGCTCGCTACAAAGTATCAGGAGAAAAGTTTTAAGATTCTGGTTAATTCCGTAAAGAACTCCCGTGAAGCAATGGAAGTATATAAAACCCTTTCAATTGCTACGGAAAGATTTCTCAATATATCACTCGATTTCATCGGTTATGTACCCTATAACAGTTTAGTACCAAAGGCCGTCAGGGCACAAAAGGCATTGATTGAGATTTATCCTGACAGCGAGGCATCCAGGTGCCTGATGGGGATTGCAGCAAGACTTTGCAACGATAATAACACAAATGTCAAGGGGACACTCCAGTTCTTTCTCGGAAATCTTCTGGGGGCTAAAAAAAATGCCAGGGTATAAAACAGAAATAAAAGAGGAAGAAAAGGAACGAATAATAAAAGAGTTTCTGCCTTATGTTAAATACAGCGCCTACAGGCTCTCGTGGAGGCTTCCGCCCCATCTGACCGTAGATGACCTTATAAGTGTTGGGCTGATGGGACTGATGGGTGCGCTCGACAGGTTTGAAGAGGGGCGGGTCAAGCTTAAGACATATGCAAAATCAAGGATAAAAGGAGCCATGCTTGATGAGCTGAGGTCTTCAGATACGGTATCGAGGTCAACAAAAAAAATAGTATGCACCATAAATAAAACCCATGTAAGACTCGAAAGGGAACTTGGAAGAGTTCCTGATCACGATGAGGTGGCAGATGCACTGAAAATGCCGCTTGACGACTACTATAGAGTGATTCATCAGGCAAGCTCTGCGAATCCAATAAGTATAGAAGATCTCATGGATAAGAGACATTCAGGCAGCAATCTGAATATATTGGAATGCCTGCCAGATTCTAAAATGAAAAACGGCCTCAATATCCTTGAGGAAAACGATATCAAAGAAAAGCTTGCAGGGATAATAGATAAACTGCGGGAAAAGGAAAGACAGGTGCTGTCACTTTATTACTGGGAAGAGCTTACAATGAAAGAGATAGGCAGGGTATTAAGCATTACAGAATCAAGGGTCTGTCAGATTCACAGTCAGGCGCTTGACAAGCTCAGGGAAAGATTCAATGACTGAAATTTTCAGTTTTTTGGGCGGAGGGATTACCTTTTATGAAAGTTGAGGATTTAACGGTCTTTTGCAGAAAACTGCCGGCATTTCCTGTTGCAATGGTTAAGCTGCTTGAGGCAATAAAAAAAGATGCCTTCACTGTCGAGGAGATCTCGGAAATCATATCTTCTGATTTAGCCCTTTCCACAAAGATGCTGCAAATCGCCAATTCGGCATTTTATGGAAGGGTGACGCCGGCCAACACTATAAATGATGCCTTTATGATCATAGGCCTGAAAACGGCAAAAAATCTTGTGCTTGCATTAAGTCTTAACAGGATTCTGACAGTTCGGAGCAGCGATTTTGATTTTGATCTGTTCTGGAGAAATTCCATTGCTGCCGGAATAGCATCTGAACTTTTGGCAAGGATAGTGCGCTATTCGATAAACAATGAGTATTTTTTGTCCGGTTTTTTGCAGGACATCGGGGTAATCATATTGTACAAACATGACCCCGACACGTATAAAAAGGTTTTCGAGGAAAAGGAAAGAACAGGTGATAAGCTCTTTCTTTTCGAGCAGAGGATTCTCTCTCTTGACCATCATGAGGCAGGCAGTTTTATCCTCAAGATGTGGGGCTTCCCTGAATCCATTTATGGGCCTATATCAACACATCATGACTCAGGGGACATGATGTATATGGATAAAGACATTTTCATGGTTCTGAATACTCTCGATGTCTCTGACCTTGTGTGCGACATATATTATGGCAGTAAAAAAAGCAGAAAGATATCGGAGCTTTACAATAAATGTACTGAAAAGTTCTCACTCAAGGCACAGGACATAGACTATTTTGTAGACAGGGTCGGAAAGGAATCAGTGAATTATTTTAGTTTTTTTGATGTAAATCCGGCCGGCACCAGATCTTACTCGGAGATACTAAGGGACGAAAATGAGCATCTCATGCGGACCGATACGAAGTATGAACCCACCGTATACGAAGACGGCAATGATGATAAAAAAGACACGGAGGAAACCATAAGACAGCTTGTAATGACAAACCAGAGATTATGGAAAGAGGCTTTAGAGTACAAGGTGTAAGTATGGCAATAGAGGGTTTAAAAGGAATATTCGGGGTCCCGTCAGTGAAAAAGAAAGATGAGGCTGCACCGGCTCCAAAGAGACAGAGGAAGAAAAAACCGAAAAAAGACAGGAGAAAAGGGGAAGAAGGCAAAGACAAGAATAAAAAGGTGGACATCAGGATATGAGGTTTACCCTGTTAGAAAATGGGGCAGATCTTGTCCATACAGGAAAAAATTTCCTATGAACAAACAAATTAATCAAGTAATGAAATCAATGAGTCATCGTAATGTTTGCTCCTACAATAATGACTTAATAACCTGATGACTATTACTTTATTTATCTGGCATTAAGTTTGCTATTTTAATGGCCACAGAATTAAAGGATAAGAAAACATGGATAAAAAACTTTATTTTGCCAAAGGACGTAAAGAGATTCTACGTCCTACAGACTTACACAGAAAGACACATAAAGATAAACAAAAAGAATTAATTTTTAAAAAAATCTGTGAAAATCTGTGTAAATCTGTGGCCAGATATTTACAACAGAACAATGTATAAAGGAATCTACATAGCGCTCTCAGGAGCAACGATAAAACAGAATCATATGGATATCCTTGCCCAGAATATTGCGAATGCAAACACAGCAGGCTTTAAAAAGGAGAGGATAGCATTTAAGGATTATCCGATGCCGGCGCATAATAAAACAGTTTTTAGACCTGACGGCAGGACGATGAGCGAGATTTCTAATACGATGATTGATTATTCAAACGGCGGCATTGTAAAAACAGGAAATCCCCTCGACCTGGCAATAAATGGAGACGGTTTTTTTGCGCTTGAGGAGAACAGATATACAAGGGGTGGTAATTTTAAGGTCAGCAGTGACGGTTATCTTGCAACACAGGATGATATAAAGGTTATGGGCAGCGGCGGGCCCATACCGATCCAGGGAGGAAAGATTGATGTCGGTTCTTCAGGAGAGGTTTTTGTTGATGGTGTATCAGTAGGCACGGTGAAGATGGTTGACTTTCCGGATAAACGCGTACTGAAAAAATTAAATGGTGGAATATTTGCTACAGACGAGACAGGAGAAAAACCGAAATCGCAAATAAAACAGGGTTATCTGGAGATATCGAATGTCGAGGTGGTTAGAGAGATGGTGCAGTTGATAACTACCCTTAGAGATTTTGAGTCTTATCAAAAGATGATCCGGGCATTTGATGAGGCAGCGTCAAAGGTAGCAAATGAGATGGGGAAGCGTTAATGACAGTCAACAGCCATTGGTCACTGGTCATTTGGACAAAAAAAACTTAATAACTTAATGACTTAATAACATGGAGGGATAAAAAGATGCAAAGGTCATTGTTTATAGCAGCAACCGGCATGGAAGCACAGAAGCTCAATATAGATGTAATTTCCAATAACCTGGCAAATGTGAACACAACAGGGTTCAAAAAGAGCAGGGCCGATTTTCAGGAGCTGATGTACCAGGACATGAAGGCTGCCGGCGCACCGTCTGCTGAAGGAGTGCAGCTTCCGTCAGGCATACAGACCGGCCTCGGTGTCAGGCTTGCGGCTGTTCAGAAAATGTTTCAGCAGGGTGACCTGGTCTCAACAGAAAACGGTCTTGACCTTTCAATAGAAGGAGACGGCTTCTTTCAGATATCCACGCCCGATGGAGAAGTTGCATATACCCGGGCAGGCGCCTTCAAGCTTGACAGCGAGGGACGCATAGTGAACTCAGATGGTTATCCGATGGAGCCGGCGATATCTGTCCCTTCAAATACACTAAATATCACAATCAGCCCTGACGGCATGGTATCAGTACTTCAGGCCGGGAGTGCAACGCCCGCAGAGATAGGCCAGATAGAGCTTGCACAGTTTATAAACCCGGGCGGCCTTAAGGCAATTGGTAAAAATCTGTTTGTTTCGACAGGTGCTTCAGATGAGGCAACAACAGCGAATCCCGGCTCAGAAGGTCTGGGGACTGTTGCTCAGGGGTTTATTGAACTCAGCAACGTAAATGTCGTTGAAGAAATGGTGAATATGATACTGAGCCAGAGGGCATATGAGATTAATTCAAAGGTTGTAAAGGCATCGGACGATATGCTGCAGCTCGCTAATAATTTGAGGAGGAGTTAGGATGAAGCCTAGTGTTTTTTCTTCTTTAATCGGGGTTCTGGGTTCCTGGTTCTGTGTTCTGCTGTTTTCTTCCCCGGCAATGACAGTATCAGAGGGTCCGGCAGATATATTAAAGACATACCTGATGGACAACTATCCATGGGCAGAGATAGAAATAACAGACATGCGGGCAGGCAGGGATATCCCGGAAGAAGCGCCTGAGAAGATAAAGGTTGTAAAAGGCCCTCTCGGCAATGCTGTCTTCTCCTTAGAATATAGAAACAATAAAAAAATTACGGTACAGGCGAGTGTTAAGGCATTCGACTGGGTCGTCAAAAGCAAAAGGCCGTTTAGAAAAGAGCATTTTCTCCAAAAAGACGATATATATCTTTCCATGATGGATATAACCAGGATGCCGAAAAATGCCGTAGGAGACCCGGAAGCAGTTATAGGAAAGCTTCTTGCAAGGTCTGTTATTGCCAATATGCCAATAGTAGAGGGCATGATAGAAAAGTCTCAAAAGATAAAGCGGGGGCAAAAAGTTATTCTTTTGGTGGAGTCCCGGGGCCTCAGCATCTCAGCATTGGGTAAAACCAAAGAAAGGGGATATGTCGGAAGACCCGTAAAGGCAATTAACATGTCGTCGAAGAAAGAGGTCATTGGAGTGTTGATCGACGAAAATACGGTTAAGGTGAGGTATTAAAATGCAAAACAAAAAGAAAAGAACAAAGAACACAGAGCGCAGAACACAGAACACAGGACATAGAAAACAGGGCGCTCCGAAAAAGCCCCGAAGTGTCGGGATTACAGGACAGGCAGAACATCCCGAAAAGCTTCGTTACCCGTCAGCTTCGCACAAGGCGAGCGGGACAGGCGGAGCGCAGAACGGAAAAAATAGAACCTGCCTGGCGGACAGGCAGGCCTGCCTGGCGGACAGGCAGGCACGGAAAGCAGGACATAGAAAACTGAACGTCCCGAAAAAGCCCCGAAGTGTCGGGATTACAGGACAGGCAGAACATCCCGAAAAAGGGACAGGCAGAACCCTGAACCATCCGGTACAGGGCAGGGCACCCCGAAAAAGTCCCAAAGTGTCGGGATTACCCGTCAGCTTCGCACGAGGCGAGCAGGACAGGCAGGCACAGAACCTGCATACCGGTCAGGCAGGCACAGAGCACGGATCACAGAGCACGGATCATGGTTCGGCCAGCCTGCGTCGTGTTCTGTCTTTAATAGTCCTGGTTCTGGGTTTTGTGTTCCTGGTTCTGTTTTTTGTCGGCTGTGCCAACATTACTGCAAAGAGGCTCCCGCCTCCGCCTGAAAAATATATATATGAGGAAGAGGAGGCCATGCTTCAGACACAGAACTCTCTCTGGAAAGACAGCGCAAGTCTTTTCAGTGACAGAAAGGCGCGGAGGCTCAATGACCTTGTGACAATAAATGTCGTAGAAAACATATCAGGGTCTGGAAAGGCCGACACCAAAACGAGCCGTGATTCTTCGGCAGATGTTGAGGTAACAGACATCTTTGGCATGAATACCGCATTTAAATTTAGTAAAGTTGCGGGGTTGCGGCGGTTATATAAGGACGACAATGTCTTTGAACCAAAGGCCAGTGGCAAGGCAAAATCAGATTTTACAGGAAAGGGAGATACATCGAGGGAAGGAAAACTTATAGGGACAATAACAGCTAAGGTTGTGGAGGTGATGCCCAACGATAATCTCGTTTTGGAGTCAAGAAAGGAGATTACCATAAATAATGAGAGACAGATACTCGTCATCAGAGGGATGATAAGGCCTGATGACATTGATGCTGATAACTCGGTCTCAAGCAGTAAGATAGCTGATGCAGATGTTTATTATGTCGGAAGAGGTGTAATTCAGGACAAGCAGAGTCCGGGCTGGCTTGTAAGAATACTGGATAATGTATGGCCATTCTAAAGACAGTTTACAGTGAACAGTTAACAGTGAGCAGTATAAAGGCAAAAAAAATTGTTTTGTCATTACTTTTTCTTTCACTTTTCACTTTTCACTTTTCACTTTTCACTTTGTGTCATGCCGAGCGGATTAAGGATATTGCCAGTTTTGAAGGTGTCAGAGACAATCAGCTTATCGGCTATGGACTTGTGGTGGGGCTTGATGGTACAGGTGATAAGGGTCAGTCAACTGTGCAGAGTATAGCAAATATGCTTGTGAGAATGGGGCTGACTGTAGACTCCAGGGACATAAGCACGAAAAATACGGCAGCGGTTATGGTTACCGCAGTACTTCCACCGTTTGCAAAACCGGGCATGAAAGTTGATGCACTTGTCTCAACAATAGGGGATGCAAAGAACATTCAGGGTGGTACTCTCCTCCTTACCCCTCTAAAGGGCCCTGACGGCAAGGTATATGCCCTTGCCCAGGG
>CAYFYW010000484.1:0-2639 GCA_964347425.1 uncultured Nitrospirales bacterium | reverse complement strand
TCCTTCAGGATGGTTGCTCGACTGCAGCAGGGAACTGGTTGTACTGTCAGTCATATAATGAAAAGGGCAATATGATGGCACGAAGGTCAAGGAAGGATTCAACCGGTATAGGACTCTTCCCCGAGTGGTCATGGTGCTGGCCTGTAAACAGGAGAATAATATATAACAGGGCTTCTGTTGATGAGGAGGGTAGGCCGAGAAACTGGAAAAGACCTGTTATTTACTGGGACGGCAGTAAATGGATAGGCGATGTCCCGGACGGCGGATGGCCTCCTTTGACAAAGAAGGCAAAGACGCGGCTTGCCTTTATTATGAAACCACATGGAGTAGCACATATCTTTGGTCCGGGACGTGCAGACGGGCCGTTCCCTGAGCATTATGAACCGCTTGAGTGCCCGTTACAGGAAAATCCGCTTTCCAAAACTCACAGGATTAATCCCACGGTCAAACTGTTCTTCGAAGTTGTTGCAAAGGGTCAGAGACCAAGAGAAAAAGGCGGACTTCCCGAGGATGCGTTTGCTACCTGCGATGTTCGTTATCCTTATGTAGCGACAACATACCGCCTCACTGAGCACTGGCAGACCGGTGTGTTGACACGGCACCAGCCGTGGCAGCTTGAGATGCAGCCACAGGTATTTGTAGAGATGAGCCGTGAGCTTGCTCAAGAAAAGGGTATAAAATCCGGAGATAAGGCGATTGTCTCGTCAGCACGTGGCAAACTCTGGGCGGTTGCTGTTGTAACCGATCGGTTCAAGCCATTTAAAGTTATGGATATAACTGTCCACCAGGTCGGGCTTCCATGGTGTTTTGGCTGGCAGTATCCTGAGGATGGAAGCGGAGGCGATAGCTCAAACCTTCTGACACCCACTATTGGCGATGCAAATACAATGATACCCGAAACAAAGGCCTTTATGGTAAATGTAGAGAAAGCATAGGGGGGTGATAGCGTATGTCAAATGCAAATTTAAAAGAAAAAATGAGCGGTGTTGATGTTGTGAAAAAAAGAAAGGGTCTTATGGTCACTCCCGACTTTTGTATTGGCTGCAGGGGCTGTCAATCTGCATGTAAGCAATGGAATAAACTTCCAGGTGACAAAACAATCAATAAGGGAAAATATGAAAATCCGCCTGACCTCACTTCGAATCTCTATAATCAGATTCATTTTATAGAAAAACCTTCTGACGTCGGGATACAGTGGCTTTTTGTGAGGCGTGCCTGCATGCACTGTGGAGAAGCGGGATGTATGGATATTTGCCCGGCATCCGGCGCTATCTCAAGGACAAAGCAGGGAGCGGTTGTCTTTAATAAAGAGAGGTGTATTGGATGCAAGCTCTGCCTTGCAGGATGTCCTTTTGATGTTCCGAGGTTTGACGAAAACGACAAGATATCCAAATGCACCCTGTGTGCTGACAGGATATCAAACGGTCTTTCTACTGCGTGTTCAAAGGTATGCCCTACGGGAGCGATTAAATATGGAAGCAGGGACGAGCTTATCCAGGTGGCACGTGCAGCCGGAAATAACATTTACGGCGAAGATGACCTGCAGGGACTCGGCGTAATGTTTGCTTTAAAAGATGACCCCAAGGTATACGAACTTCCAAAGCCCGCATATAATACAGGTATTGCGCTCTGGGACAGCCTTCTTAGACCGCTGTCAATTATTGGTCTGGGTGCAATTGCAGCCGGTTCGCTGCTGCACTACCTGGCTGTTGGGCCTAAAGATGTTGAACCTGAAGAAAAATAAAAGTAAGGAGGAGAGAATATGACAAGAATGATCCAGAAAACAACAGCTTTTGAAAGATTTGTTCATTTATTGATGGCGTTAAGTGGTCTTGCCCTCCTTCTTACCGGTCTCGGTTTTCTCTATCAGCAGGAGCTCGGATGGCTGAATAGAATGTTTGGAGGAGCGCATATTGCCAGAGAAATACATACCTGGGGAGGACTTGTTTTCATTACATCTCTTGTTCTTTCCCTCGTTGCCTGGCTGCCGGATTGCCTGAAATGGAGCAGGGAAGACAGCGCATGGTTGGGAATGCTTGGCGGGTATTTCTCAAAAGACAGAGAGCCGCCTCCACAGGGTAAACTCAATGCAGGACAAAAAGTTGTTGTTCTCATAGTTATACTCTTTGGTCTCCTAATAAGTGTGTCAGGGTTACTGATGTGGCTGACTCCCGGAATCAAAAGCTTGCTGGTGCTCGGGGTCATTGTACACACTGCCTCATTCTTATTTTTTGCAATTTTTATTCCGCTTCACATTTATCTGTCTACCGCCGCAAACCCCGGCACCTTCAGGATAATGACGAGGGGTGATGTTCCTTTATACTGGGCAAAGAAAAAGCACGCAAAATGGGTTAAAGAGATAGGTGCCGAGTAAAATGAGGAGAGGCCTGCTCTCAAGGACCCTTTACTAGAGGCGCTTAAAGGGGATTTGGTAAAAGTCCAGCCACAGGAGGCACCATGAACTTTAAAGCAGAACCGTATTTAAAAGAAGTAATTGACCTTTACAAAAAAGTTCAGGATTTTGGCTCTGCAGTAAGGCTGAAGTATGAGTATAACCTCGAGGAAGATGCATACTGTCATTACATAAAAGAGGATATAGATGCGGTTATGGATGCGTTCACATCAAGTTTTAAACTTAC